>NZ_RZQT01000193.1:0-8714 GCF_003998485.1 Mesorhizobium sp. M7A.F.Ca.CA.001.04.2.1 | reverse complement strand
CCTCCAACCGGCCTTTCATATCGGCCGGCGACAGGCGGAAATAGTCGCGCAAATCGCTTGAAGTCGCCACGCCGTGGGCGCGGGCGGAAATGCGCAGCAATTCGCGGTGCGCGTCCTCAGGCGTCGGCACCGGCAGGTCGAGGATCGCCTGCGGCAGCACGCGCTCGGGCAGGTCATAGAAGCGCTCGAAACCGCGGCGGTGCGCCGTGGTGATGCGGCCGGCCCAGAACAGCCATTCGAAAGCGTGTTTGGCATGGCTCCAGCCCCACCAGCCGCCCGAACCTTTCTGGCCCTCCAGCGCGGAAGCGGCGATCGGGCCGCGCTCGGCGACCTCGCGGTAGATCTCTTCGATGTAGGCGGCGTGCTCGCGGCCCCATTTGGCGAGACCCAGATACATTTCCTCGCCCCGCTCGGCGCGCTGCATGCGCCAGCGCATCAGCGGGTATGTCTCGACCGGCAGGAAGGAGGCCTCGTGCGCCCAGTATTCGAAAACCATGCGCTTGCGCGTCACGGCCGCGTTGTCGAGCAGCGAGAACGGGTAGGGGCCAAGGCGCGAATAGAGCGGCATATAATGAGCGCGCACCACCGCGCTGACGGAATCGATCTGCAACAGGCCGGTGCGGGACAGCGTGCGGGCAAAATGCCGGCGGTCGGGCGTGCCGGTCGGGCGAGGATCGAGGAACCCCTGGGCGGCAAGCGCAATGCGCCGGGCCATCGGGAGCGAGATCTTTTCCTTCATGCAGATATCACTTTGACGTGTTTTGACCGAGGGTCGAATGGCTGATTCCAACCCATGCTAGCAGGGTTTTGGCGGCATCCATGTCAGGAGAGAAAAGTGGAGTAAAAAGCGAAGGAAATCAAACAGGAGCGGATCGGACCAGTTTGCCGCGATATGCCGTCCAGGTCGATGTTTTGAACAAGGTTTGACTTGCTTCGCTGGAAGTGCTGCGCTAACCCTCGCCGCGTTGCAGCATAGGCCCTTAAAACGGTTCAGCGGTTAAACTGTCACGCTTCCGCATTAGGGTCCGGTGCTGTAATCAACGTGGATTGGCGCCAACGGAAAGCCGAGCATGAACGCACTCTTGAGCTCATACCTGCCCATCGTCCTGTTCATAGGCGTGGCGCTGGTTGTCGGCCTGGCGCTGCTGGCCGCGCCCTTCCTGGTGGCCTACCGCAATCCCGATCCCGAAAAGCTTTCCGCCTACGAGTGCGGTTTCAACTCGTTCGACGACGCCCGCATGAAGTTCGACATCCGTTTCTACCTGGTGTCGATCCTGTTCATCATCTTCGACCTGGAAGTAGCCTTCCTGTTTCCGTGGGCGGTGTCATTTTCGAAAATCGGCATGCTCGGTTTCTGGTCGATGATGGTTTTTTTGGCGGTGCTGACCATCGGCTTTGCCTATGAATGGAAAAAAGGAGCGCTGGAATGGGATTGAACGACAGTTCAGGCACCCTCGTCGCGCCGAAGCCCAAGGGCATCATCGATCCCAACACCGGCAGGCCGGTGGGGGAGGACGATCCCTTCTTCCTCGAGATCAACAACGAGTTGGCCGACAAGGGCTTTCTGGTCACTTCGACCGAGGCGCTCATCACCTGGGCGCGCAGCGGGTCGCTGATGTTCATGACGTTCGGCCTCGCCTGCTGCGCGGTCGAGATGATCCACACCTCGATGCCGCGCTATGATTCGGAGCGGTTCGGTGTCGCGCCGCGTGCGTCTCCGCGCCAGTCCGACATCATGATCGTCGCCGGCACGCTGACCAACAAGATGGCGCCGGCGCTGCGCAAGGTCTACGACCAGATGCCGGAGCCGCGCTACGTCATCTCGATGGGCTCCTGCGCCAATGGCGGCGGCTATTACCACTATTCCTATTCGGTGGTGCGCGGCTGCGACCGCATCGTGCCGGTCGACATCTATGTGCCCGGCTGTCCGCCGAGCGCCGAAGCGCTGCTCTACGGCATTCTTCTCCTGCAGAAGAAGATCCGCCGCACCGGCACGATCGAACGGTAAATCCATGACCGCATCCCTGAGCGAACTGTCGAACTATCTCGGCGAGAAGCTGATCGGCCGCGTGAACGAGGCTGATATCGCCTATGGCGAACTCACCATCCATGTCGAGCCGCGCGATCTGGTCGAAGTGATGACCTTCCTGCGCGACGATGCGCGCTGCCAGTTCATCTCGATCATCGATGTCTGCGGCGCCGACTATCCGTCGCGGGCCAAGCGTTTCGACGTCGTCTATCACCTGTTGTCGCCGAAGCAGAATGTGCGCGTCCGCGTCAAGGTGCAGGCCGACGAGGAAACCATGGTGCCGTCGATCACCGGCGTCTATCCCGGCGCCGACTGGTTCGAGCGCGAGACCTACGATCTCTACGGCGTTTTGTTCTCCGGCCATCCCGACCTGCGCCGCCTGCTGACCGACTATGGCTTCGAAGGCCATCCCTTGCGCAAGGATTTCCCGCTGACCGGCTTCGTCGAGGTGCGCTACGACGACGAGGCCAAGCGCGTTATCTATGAGCCGGTCGAGCTCAAGCAGGAATTCCGCAATTTCGATTTTCTGTCCCCGTGGGAAGGTACGGATTACGTGCTGCCGGGTGACGAGAAGGCAAAGCAGTAAATGGCTGAAACCTCCGTCCGCAACTTCAACATCAATTTCGGCCCGCAACACCCCGCGGCGCACGGCGTTTTGCGCCTTGTGCTGGAGCTGGACGGCGAAGTCGTCGATCGCGTCGATCCGCATATCGGACTGCTGCATCGCGGTACCGAAAAGCTGATCGAAGCCAAAACCTATCTGCAGGCGGTACCCTATCTCGACCGGCTCGACTATTGCGCGCCGATGAACCAGGAACATGCCTTTGCGCTGGCCGCCGAGCGTCTGCTCGGCATCGAGGTGCCGAAGCGCGGCCAGGTGATCCGCGTTCTCTACAGCGAGATCGGCCGCATCATGTCGCACATCCTCAATGTGACGACGCAGGCGATGGACGTCGGTGCGCTGACGCCGCCGCTGTGGGGCTTCGTCGAACGCGAAAAGCTGATGGTGTTCTATGAGCGCGCCTCCGGTTCGCGCATGCATGCCGCTTATTTTCGGCCCGGCGGCGTCCATCAGGACCTGCCGCGTCAGCTGGTCGAGGACATCGGCAAGTGGATCGACCCGTTCCTGAAGTCGATCGACGACCTCGACCGGCTGCTGACCGGCAACCGCATCTTCAAGCAGCGCAATGTCGATATCGGCATCGTCTCGCTGGCGGATGCCTGGGCTTGGGGTTTTTCGGGCGTGATGGTGCGTGGCTCGGGTGCAGCCTGGGACCTGCGCAAGTCGCAACCCTATGAATGCTATTCGGAGATGGATTTCGATATTCCGATCGGCAAGAACGGCGACTGCTTCGACCGCTACCTCGTGCGCATGGAAGAAATGCGCCAGTCGGCGAAGATCATGCGCCAGTGCGTCGACCTTTTGCTCGGCAAGGAGAGCACCGGCCCGGTGTCGAACCTCGATGGCAAGGTGGTGCCGCCCAAGCGCCAGGCGATGAAGCGCTCGATGGAAGCGCTGATCCATCACTTCAAGCTCTACACCGAGGGTTATCGCGTGCCGGCCGGCGAGGTTTACGCCGCCGTCGAGGCGCCGAAGGGCGAATTCGGCGTCTATCTGGTCTCCGACGGCTCCAACAAGCCCTACCGCTGCAAGCTGCGCGCGCCGGGTTTCGCGCATCTGCAGGCGATGGATTTCCTCTGCCGCGGCCACATGCTGGCCGACGTCACCGCCGTTCTCGGCTCCCTCGACATCGTGTTTGGTGAGGTCGATCGCTAAATGTCAGTCCGCCGTCTCGCAGAAGCCAGCGTCCAGCCAGCATCCTTCGCCTTCAACCGGGCGAATGCCGCGGCTGCGAAGCAATGGATCAAGAAGTACCCGAAGGGCCGTGAACAGTCGGCCATCATCCCGCTTCTGATGATAGCACAGGAGCAGGAAGGCTGGGTGACGAAGGCGGCGATCGAGACGATCTCCGACATGCTCGGCATGCCGCGCATCCGCGGGCTGGAAGTCGCGACCTTCTACACGCAGTACCAGTTGAATCCGGTCGGCACGCGTGCGCACATCCAGGTCTGCGGCACCACGCCCTGCATGCTGCGCGGTTCGGAAGCGCTGATGGATGTCTGCCGCTCCAAAATCCATCACGACCAGTTCCACACCAACGACAAGGGAACCTTGTCCTGGGAAGAGGTGGAATGCCTCGGTGCCTGCGTCAACGCGCCGATGGTGATGATCTTCAAGGACACGTTCGAGGATCTGACGCCGGAACGCCTGGCTGAAATCATCGATCTCTATGACGCCGGCAAGGGTGCTGCGGTGGAACCGGGGCCGCAGAACGGCCGCACCGGCTCGGAGCCGGCCTCCGGCCTCACCACGCTGAAGAGCGAAAAGGCGATCCTCAAGTCGACCCGCGACAGGGAAGCCAGGGAGGCGGCCAAGGCCGCCAGGGCGGCACCCGACGCGATCGTCGCAGCGCCGGTGCCGGCGCCGGCCGCGGCCCCTGTCGCACCGTCCAACACCAGCAAGCCGAAGACCGACGCCCCTGAAACCAGCCCGGCGTTGAAGACGCCTTCAAAAACCAAGGTCGCGCCGGCGGTTGAAAAGGCGGCGAGTGTTGCCGCTCCACTGCATTCGGCCGCCAATGCCAACAAGGCAGACTCCAAAGTCGAGCAGGTTTCCAAGCAGCGCAGTGGCCCCATCACCAAGGCCGAGCCGGCCTCCGCCTTCAAGGCGCCAGAGGTCAAGGTACCGGCCGCCAAGCCGGCCAAACCGTCGCTCGGGGACAAGAACCGCCCGGCCGGCATCGACAGGCCGGCACAGGTCGATGACCTCAAACTGATCTCCGGCGTCGGCCCCAAGATCGAGGGCATCCTGCATACGCTGGGCATCTTTACCTTCGCGCAGGTCGCGTCGTGGAAGAAGGCCGAACGCGAGTGGGTGGATGGCTATCTCTCTTTCCAGGGCCGCATCGATCGCGACGACTGGGTCAAGCAGGCCAAGGCGCTCGCCAAGGGTGGCGTCGCCGAATACATCCGCGTCTTCGGCAAGAAGCCGGTCTGAGGGACGAAAAATGCTCGGGGATAAAGACCGCATCTTCACCAATATCTACGGCCTGTTCGACAAGTCCTTGGCCGGCGCGATGGCGCGCGGCGCCTGGGATAACACGCCCGGCATCGTCGCCAAGGGCCGCGAGTGGATCGTCAACGAGATGAAGGCGTCGGGCCTGCGCGGCCGTGGCGGCGCCGGCTTCCCGACCGGCCTCAAATGGTCGTTCATGCCCAAGCAGAGCGATGGCCGGCCGAGCTATCTCGTCATCAACGCCGACGAATCCGAGCCCGGCACCTGCAAGGACCGCGACATCCTGCGCAACGACCCCCATACGCTGGTCGAGGGCGCGCTGCTTGCCGGTTTCGCCATGGGTGCGGTTGCCGCCTACATCTATGTGCGCGGCGAGTTCATCCGCGAGCGCGAGGCGCTGCAGCGCGCGATCGAGGAGGCCTATGAGGCCAAGCTGATCGGCAAGAACAACACCTCCGGCTACGATTTCGACATCTACATGCACCACGGCGCCGGCGCCTATATCTGCGGCGAGGAGACAGCGCTCCTCGAAAGCCTCGAAGGCAAGAAGGGCCAGCCGCGGCTGAAGCCGCCATTCCCGGCCAATGTCGGCCTCTATGGCTGTCCGACCACGGTCAACAATGTCGAATCGATCGCGGTTGCGCCGACCATCCTGCGCCGCGGCGCGGCCTGGTTCTCGTCCTTCGGCCGGCCCAACAATGTCGGCACCAAGCTGTTTTGCATCTCCGGCCACGTCAACAATCCGTGCACGGTCGAAGAGGCGATGTCGATCCCGTTCCGCGAGCTGATCGAGACGCATTGCGGCGGCATTCGCGGCGGCTGGGACAATCTTTTGGCGGTCATACCGGGCGGCGCTTCGGTGCCGCTGGTGCCGGCCGAACAGATCATCGACGCGCCGATGGATTTCGACGCGCTGCGCGACCTCAAATCCGGCCTTGGAACCGCGGCTGTCATCGTCATGGACAAGTCGACCGATGTCGTGAAGGCGATCGCGCGGCTTTCCTACTTCTACAAGCACGAGAGCTGCGGCCAGTGCACGCCATGCCGCGAAGGCACCGGCTGGATGTGGCGGGTGATGGAACGGCTGGTGCGCGGCGAGGCGCAGAAGCGCGAGATCGATATGTTGCTCGACGTCACCAAGCAGATCGAAGGCCATACGATCTGCGCGCTGGGCGACGCGGCGGCATGGCCGATCCAGGGCCTGATGCGGCATTTCCGCGGCGAAGTGGAGCGGCGCATCGACGAGTTTTCGCGCAATGCGCACCGGGCCGAGCCTGTGATGGTGGCGGCGGAATAGAAGAACGTTTTACGCGGACGAAAGTCCGCAGCGAAGGGCGGGGCGAACGACGAAACGACCAGGAGAACTCTATGGCGCCGTATTCGAACCCGCTGATGCCCAATTTGGACCAGATCGAGCAGATGAACCAGGACTTGACCAGGATGATGCCGAAGGAGATGGCCAGTGCCGTCAACCTTTTCGTGCATCCTGTGGCGGGTGCGGCGGCGATGTCGGCGCTTGGCCTCGGGCTTGCCAATCATGCTTTCGGCGTCTGGCTGGGCGCGTTTTCAGGCGCGGCAGAAGCCTCGCAGCGGCTGCTGCAGCCGATCGTCGATGATTTGGAGGCGCGCGTCGCGCAGTTCGATGAACCGAGTCCTTCCTCCACCAAGGCACGGGCAACGGCGAAAACAATGATCGCCGAGGCGCAGTCCTTCGCGCAGGAAGTCACCGATATTGCCGCCAAGGAAGCCGCCACCATGACGCCGGTGGCAAATGCCGTTCCCGCAACGGGCGGCGTCGGCGATGCGCTGTTGCCCGAGGACTTCAGGCAGCCCAAGGCCATGGAGAAGCCGGCGAAACCGGCGGATCTCAAGGCGATATCCGGCATCGGGCCCAAGCTGGAAAAGGTTCTCAACGGCCTCGGCATCTGGACGTATGCCCAGATCGCGGCATGGACGCCGCAAGAGGTTGCCTGGGTCGAAGACTATCTGTCGCTCGGCGGCCGCATCGGCCGCGACGATTGGACAGCTCAAGCGGCGGCGCTCGCCGTCAAGAAGTGAATGAAGTGCCCGACGTGGTCTCGACCGCGTCCGGAAAAAGAGATTGCGGGAACTCCGCAGGGGTTTGAGGCGAATGGCAAAGCTCAAGGTCGACGGGAAAGAGATCACTGTACCCGACCACTACACGCTGCTGCAGGCGGCGGAAGACGCTGGCGCGGAAGTGCCGCGCTTCTGCTTCCATGAGCGGCTGTCGATCGCCGGCAATTGCCGCATGTGCCTGATCGAGGTGAAGGGCGGGCCGCCCAAGCCGCAGGCCTCCTGCGCCATGAACGTGCGCGACCTGCGTCCCGGCCCGAATGGCGAGGCACCGGAAATCTTCACCAACACGCCGATGGTCAAGAAGGCCAGGGAAGGCGTGATGGAGTTCCTGCTGATCAACCATCCGCTGGATTGCCCGATCTGCGACCAGGGCGGCGAATGCGACCTGCAGGACCAGGCGATGGCCTTCGGCGTCGATTCCTCGCGCTATCACGAGAACAAGCGCGCGGTCGAAGACAAATACATCGGACCGCTGGTGAAGACGGTGATGAACCGCTGCATCCACTGCACGCGCTGCGTCCGCTTCACCACCGAAGTCGCCGGCATTTCCGAACTGGGCCTGATCGGCCGTGGCGAGGATGCCGAGATCACCACCTATCTCGAACAGGCGATGACCTCGGAGCTGCAGGGCAATGTCATCGACCTTTGCCCGGTCGGCGCGCTGACCTCGAAGCCATTCGCCTTCCAGGCGCGGCCGTGGGAGCTGACCAAGACCGAATCCATCGACGTGATGGATGCCGTCGGCTCGGCGATCCGCGTCGATAGCCGGGGCCGCGAAGTGATGCGCATCCTGCCGCGCGTCAACGAGGCGGTGAACGAGGAGTGGATCTCCGACAAGACCCGCTTCATCTGGGACGGCCTGCGCACGCAGCGCCTTGACCGCCCCTATGTGCGCAAGGACGGCAGGCTGGTTGCTGCCAGCTGGGCCGAGGCCTTCGCCGCGATCAAGGACGCGGTGTCGAAGACGGCGCCCGAAAAGATCGGCGCTATCGCGGGCGATCTCGCCGCCGTCGAAGAAACCTATGCGCTCAAGCTGCTGATGGCTTCGCTCGGCTCGAAGAATACCGATTGCCGCCAGGATGGCGCCGCACTCGATCCGGCGCTCGGCCGCGCGAGCTACATCTTCAACCCGACCATCGAAGGCATCGAGCAGGCCGATGCGGTGCTGATCATCGGCGCCAACCCACGCTATGAAGCCTCGGTGCTCAATGCCCGTATCCGCAAGCGCTGGCGGACCGGCAATCTGCCGGTCGGCGTCATCGGCGATGTCGGCGATACCCGCTACGACTACGAACAGCTGGGCGCCGGGCCGGATTCGCTGAAGGATTTGGCTGACGGAAACGGCAAGTTCTTCCAGACGCTGAAGAAGGCGACACACCCGCTGATCATCGTGGGACAGGGCGCGCTGGCGCGTGCCGATGGCGCGGCCGTGCTCGGCCAGGCGGCCAAGCTCGCGGCCGCCGTCAACGCTGCCAGCGCAGACTGGAACGGCTTTGCCGCGCTGCACAATGC
>NZ_RZQT01000192.1:0-8738 GCF_003998485.1 Mesorhizobium sp. M7A.F.Ca.CA.001.04.2.1 | reverse complement strand
CGGTGTGGCAAATGCCTGTCGCCTTGATCTCGACCAGCACTTCGCCCTCGCGCGGGCCCTCGAGGTCGACCTCCATGATCTCCAGCGGCTTTCCGGCGGCAACAGCGACAGCGGCGCGGGTTTTCATTCTTTTTCTCTCCCAAATCTCTATTTTGCCGGGCCAGAACGCGGCGCTTATGATCAGACTATGCGGCGATCTTGCCGGGGCCAGCGGGAAACACACCCGACATGACGGTGAAGCCCTTGATGCGCTTGACACGGTCGCACCAGCGCCGAATAGCCGGATAGTCCTGGCGCGGAACCCCGCCTTCCTCCGATAGGATGATGTAAGGAAAACAGGCGATGTCGGCGACGGTCGGGTGACTGGCCGAACAGATCCAGTTGCGGCTCTGCTGTTCGCCGAACCACAGATGCTCGTCGAGGATACGGAAAAGGCGATGCGCGCCGGCACGCGCGGCGTCGATATCGAAGTCATAAAACAGCGCATCGTGCAGGCGGGCGGCCGACGCCGTCGAAGTGATACCGTCTGCAAAGGCCAGCCACTGGCTGATCTCGCCCAGCAGAGCGGGATTGTCCCGCGGATACCAGGTGCCCGACGGATCGTATTTCGAGGCGAAATAGACAAGGATCGCTTGGGCGTCGCGCAAGATCAGCCCTTCATCCTCGATGACCGGCAGCTGGCCAAGCGGATTGAGTTTCAGGAACCATTCCGACTTGTGTTCGCGGCCGGGGTAGAAGTCGACCGGCACGGTCTTGTAGTCGATGCCGAGAAAACTCATCAGCAGCCGCAGCTTGTAGCAATTGCCCGACAGTTCGTAGTCGTAAAGCGTGATCATCGGCAGCTCCTAAAGCAATTCCAGGAAACGTGTGTAACGGTTTTCCGTCCGGAATTGCGTAAAACAAACAGTTAGATGTCCAGAACCAGGCGTGCCGATTTGGCGCGCGAAACGCAGGTCATGATCTTGGTTCCGGCCTTCCTCTCGGCATCGTTGAGGTAGACGTCCTGATGGTCCGGTTCGCCCTCGATCACCGTCGCCACGCAAGTGCCGCAGGCGCCTTGCTCGCAAGACGACGGAACATCGATGCCGCTTTCGCGCATGACCTGCATGATCGTCTTGCCCGCCGGCACCTGAAGCGTGACGCAGGAGCGCGCCAGCGCGACCTCGAAGCTCGAACTGTCGTCGATCTTGTTGGTGTTCTTGAAGTACTCGAAATGGACGGCGCTATCTGGCCAGCCCTGCTCGGCCGCGATCTTGCGCGCGGCTTCCAGCATCGGTCCCGGGCCGCAGATGTAGAGATGCATGCCATTGCGATAACCGGCGAGGAGTTGTCGAAGCTCGGCGCCGGTCGCGTCGGGCGAGAGGCCGAGATGCGGCTTCAGCGCATCGCCGAGATGCTTCAGCCGATCGGCAAAGGCGAGGTGTTCCTCGCCTTGCGCGAAATAATGCAGCTCGTGCGCAAGCTCCTGGTTCTTCAGCGCCTGCGCCATGGCGAGCAGCGGCGTGATGCCGATGCCGCCGGCGACGAACAGCGTCTTGATCGCATCGCGGCGCAGCGGGAAGTTGTTGCGTGGCTCGGAAATCGCCAACACGTCGCCCTCTCGCACCGTCTCATGCATGCATTTCGAGCCACCCTTGGAGTCCCGTTCCAGCTTGACGCCGATGGTGAAGCTGTCGGTTTCACCGGGACCGTTGGTGATCGAATACTGCCTGATCTCGCCATTGGGCATGTGGACGTCGATATGGGCTCCAGGCTGGAACGTCGGCAGGATGCCCTTGATCGGACGAAGCTCGAAGCCTGCGATCCCGTCAGCGGTCTGCCATTTTCTGGCCACGCTGACACGCAGCGCAGCCTTGCGGCCATGCGTGGTCACCTCAGGCATTTCCGCGAGTTCGGCCGAGACCCGTTCGTAGACCGGCTCGAGCGGCGCCGGCGCCGGCGCGTTCGCCACGTCGCGCTCGACCTCGTCGCGCAGCTTGGAAAGCCGCTCATTGTGGTGACGCAGAATGGCAATGCGCGCGGCGCCCTCGGCCTCCTGATCGAGCACGCCGCGGATCACCGAACGGTTGGAATCGACCGGCTGCACGAAGAAAACGCCCTGCGTCTCGGCGCCGCTGGCTCGCGAGCGAAGCGCCACAGCGAAATCCTGGGCGGCTTCGACGAGAATGTCGGCGCCCTCGCCATCGATCGCTCCGTTGGGTTGAAAGCGATAGGCTCTCAGCCTCTCGACGACCTTGTCGGCCGGCGCGTTGACCGCGATGCCGCGCAAGGCGACGAGCTTGCCTTCGGCGAGGCCGGCAATCTCAGGCACCTCCCCGCGCGGCTCTTCCGAGGACCAGACCAAGCCATAACGTTCGACCGCCGGAAAAGTGCGGTTGGTGATGGTGCGGGCGGGTGCATCGGCCGGATGAGCCGGGATATAGGTGCAGCCAGCGGTGCGGTTCGAATAACGCCAGCCGTGATACTGGCATTTCAGTTCGCGCCCGTCATTGATGCCGATCGACAGCCTGACGCCGCGATGCAGGCAGCGGTTCTCCCAGATGTTGACGTAACCGTCATCGGCCCGCCACACGGCGAATTCCCGGCCCAGCAACTGGCCGTGGAAAACGTGGCGAAACGGCAAATCATGGGCAGCGGCGATCGGATGCCACCGGCTTCTGGCTTCTTCCAACATCAATCGTCTCCAAAATGTCTGTCAGGCTGCAGCCGGGATGACCCCGTAGGTCACGCCCTTCTGGCTGAGCCAGCGCCGGTAGGCGATGGCCGACTTGTCAGCGCGGATCGGCGTCTCGGCGCGCGGATCGAGCGGCAGGCGCTTCGGCACCTGGTTTTCCAGGATCGGCTTGTCCTGGCCGAAGATCGTCTGCTGGAAACGCTTGATCACCTTGTCTTCATTGTCTTCGTCGAGCACGCAAAGCAGCATGTGGGCGCGCACATGCTCCTGGTCGACCGGCTGCAGGAAGACGGCGATGACATCGCGCCGGGTCTCGTCGACCGGGCTCGATTTATAGAGCACCGAGCAATAGGGATGCGGCACGCGATAGACGTAGTCGACGTCGGCGCCGCCATCGGACGCCGTCGACGCCATCGGCTGGAAGAAGCGGCAGCGCGTGGCCAGGATCTCGTCGCGATCGACGGAGATCTCGACGTCGTATTCCTTGACTTCGGTATGCGGCTCGACGCCGAGTATGTCGGTATGCACATAGGGGAAGTGGCCCATGTCGAGAAAGTTCTCGATGGCGCGCGGCGCCGAGACGTTGACGCCGAACGTTGCCGCATTGAGCTTGCGGCGGTCCGGCTCTTGATATTCGGGGATCGGGAACAGCTCGGCCGGCGGCGACCCGAGCGAAGTCCAGACATAGCCATAGGCGCTTATTGCAGGCAGCCTGTCGGCGGGTGGAATATGGTCAGCCCTTTGCACATCGGGACGCGAGCGCCAGACGACGGGCTCGCCATCCGCGTCCACCGCAAAGCTGAGGCGCTCCTCGAGCAGAACGGTCTCCTGGACGGCGCCGGGAGCAGCTTCCGCGATGGCGCCCACGGGATGCCAGAGATTGAGGATCACGGGATCAGCGCATTTCGTCATCATGTTATCCCTTCAAATACCCTCGGACCTCATCAGATCTGTGCCGGTATCGCACCATAGGTGACCGCCCTGTCACGCAGCCAGCGCCGATAGGAAACCGAGACGGCATCGGCGCGGATCGGCGTCTCGGCGCGCGGATCGAGCGGCAGGCGCTTGGGGACCTGGTTTTCCAGGATCGGCTTGTCCTGCGCGAAGATCAATTGCATGAAACTGCGCACCGTCGCCGCGTCCATGCCCTCCTTGAGGTAGCAGAGATAGGGATGCGCGACGCAGTTCTCCTCGTCGACCGGCTGCACGAACAGCGTGATGACATCCAGCCTCCCCTTCTGGATCGGATTGCTCTTGTAGAGCGCCACCGTATAGGGCCGGATCACCTTGTAGATGTACTCGACGACGAACCCTTCCTTCGCGGTCGGCGACGCGATGGGCTGGTAGAATTTGCATTCGGTCGCCAGCACCTCGTCCTGGGGCGTGATTTCCACCTTGTAAGGCACGACCTCGGTATGCGGCTCCTCGCCGAGCCAGCCTGTGTGGATGAAGGGGAAATGCCCCATGTCGAGAAAATTCTCGACGGCGCGAAGGCCCGACACCTTGACCGCGATCGAGCCGCCGCTGACCAGATGTCGATCCGCCTCGTTGGCCTCGGGGATGTAGATGATGTCGCGCCAGGGTTTGTCCAGACAGGTCCAGACGAAGCCATAGCGCTCGGCGCTCTTCAACACGTCGCCGGTATCGTTGCGAACGACTTCGATCTTGTTTGAATGTTTTCGAACGACGAGGTCGACCCCAAGCAGGCGGGTCGAAAAGGGCACATCCTGGCTGAGCGATTCCTGGTCAGCGACGATATGCCAGTCGTTCAGAAGCTCGCGGTCGACGCAACGGGTTGCCATCGGCATCCCTCCCAACTCGGCTAGCCCTTCACCACGAACCTAGCCTGACGTTTCGCAATGACGAAATCACAAGATTGGATACCAATCAATGATTTTTTGTCAGCCAAAATCATTTTTTGTGTTGACAGACTATGATGATTGAATTCCGATATGGAAAACCTGAACCTGGGATATGGCACATCCCGAAGCGTCATGTCTTCATCATGGAAAGCCTGCTGATCATGTCGTCGCAAAGGCGGAGAACCGTGCCTTGAGCAGCCGCTCCCAGACGATCGCGGACACGCTGACCCGCGCCATCATCGACCATCGGCTGGTGCCCGGCTGCAAGCTCGGCGAGCGCGAGCTTGCCGAGATATTCGATGTCAGCCGCATCGTGGTGCGTCAGGCCCTGATACGGCTCGCCGATGACGGGCTGGCGCAGATCGAGCGCAACCGCGGCGCCTTCGTCGCCAGGCCAAGCATGCAGGAGGCAATGGAGATTTACGACGCGCTGACCCTTGTCGAACAGGGGGTGGCGGCCCAGCTCAGCGATCGCCTTGGCCCCGCCGGATGGGCCGAGCTGCGCCAGCATGTCGAACGCCAGCGCCAGGCAGTCGCCGCCGGCAACGATGCGCTGGCCGACGTGCTCGGCCAGGAATTCCACACGGTGTTCGTGCGCCTTAGCCGCAACAAGGTGATGCAGGAAATCCATGCCCAGCTGGTGCGCCGCACGACGCTGCTGCGCTCGCTCATTTCAGCCGATTTCGACTATTGCAATCTGCTCGACGATCATTCGAGGGTCGTCGACCTTCTGGAAAAGGGCCGCCTGAAACAGGCCATGGACCTGATCGACACGCATCACCGCACCGTGGTGCGCGGCTATATCATGGATCGCGACGTGTTTCCGGAGATGACGCCTGCCGAAGCGCTCGCACCCTATCTCGACGGCAAGGCCGACGGAGCGACGATATCGGCTGGATTGAGGCAGGCAAAACCATCCGGGAATGGCGACGGCGCGGTGCACGCGCACGTCCATCTCCCTAACAAAGACCGGGCATCGACAAGCCGGGCATCAACCAAAAAAACCAACAGAGGGTTACCGACATGAACGACCTGACAAGACGCGGATTCCTGAAATACAGCGGTGCGCTGGGTGCTGCGCTCGGTGCTGGAGGGCTGAGCACGGTCGCCAAGGCTCAAGAGGTGCTCAAGATCGGCGTCGTCTACGTCTCGCCGATCGCCGAAATCGGCTGGACCAAGCAGCACAGCCTTGGCGTCGAGGCGATCAAAGCCGCGTTCGGCGACAAGGCCGAACTCACCGTCATCGACAACATCTTCATGCCGCAGGATGCGGAGCGCATTTTCCGCGAGCTGGCCAGCGCCGGCAACAAACTGATCTTCGGCACCAGCTTTTCGCACGGAACGCCCATGCAGAAAGTGGCGCCGCGCTTCCCCAAGGTGGCTTTCGAACATTGCTCCGGCATCGTACACCTTGCCAATCTGGGTACCTTTGAAGCCAAATATTACGAGGGCACTTTCGTCGCCGGCGCGGCCGGCGGCTACATGTCGAAATCGGGCAAGATTGGTTTCATCGGCGGCTTTCCGATTCCGGATATCGTCGGCCCGGCCAACGCGCTGCTGCTCGGTGCGCAAAGCGTCAATCCGAACGCCACGTGCAACGCTATCTTCCTCAATTCCTGGTTCGATCCGGGCAAAGAGAAGGAGGCCGCCAAGACGCTGCTTTCGCAAGGCTGCGATGTCATCTGCTCGATGACCGACACGGCGACGGGCGTCCAGGTCGCGGGTGAAGGCGGCGCCTGGTCGATCGGCTACGCCAGCGACATGGCCAAGTTCGCTTCGGGCAAACAGCTGACGTCCTTTGTCCTCGACTGGACCAGCGACTATGTCGGCGCCGCCAAGGCCGTCGCCGCCGGCACCTGGAAGCCGGAAGTGCGCTGGGATGGACTGGCAGCGGGCGTCGTGAAGATGGCGCCCTACAATGACGGCATACCGGCCGACACCAAGGCCAAGCTGAAGCAGCTCGAGGCCGACATCGGCAGCGGCAAGGTGCACCCCTATGGCGGCGAGTTGAAGGACCAGGCCGGCAACCTCAAGGTCGCTGCAGGCTCCGTCCTGGCCGATGACGATGTTCGCGGCATGAACTGGTTCGTCAAAGGCATGATCGGCAAGCTGAGCTGAACGCCATCAAAGAACCAGGGAGGCGCCGAGACCGACCTTCGGCGTCTCCCTGCCTGGTTCCCGTCCAACCTCGCTTCACGCCACGGCAGGACCCGCCATGCATCCGCGTCTAGAACTGCGCAACATCTGCAAGCGCTATCCCGGCGTCGTCGCCAATGACGACGTCTCGCTGTCTATCCAGCCCGGCGAAATCCACGCCGTGCTGGGCGAAAACGGCGCCGGCAAATCGACCCTGATGAAGATCATCTATGGCGCGGCGCAGGCCGATTCCGGCGAGATCTTCTGCGACGGCAATCCGATCGCGGCGCACAACCCGGCGACGTCGCGCGCGCTCGGCATCGAGATGGTCTACCAGCACTTCGCGCTGTTCGAATCCGTTTCAGTGGTCGAGAACATTGCGCTCTCGGCAAGCAGCGCCTTCGATCTGCCCTCGCTTGCCGCCAAGATCCGCGAGCTTTCGCTTCGCTACGGTATGCCGATCGATCCGCATCGCCAGGTGCATGACCTCTCTGTCGGCGAGCGGCAGCGCGTCGAGATCGTGCGCTGCCTGCTGCAGGCGCCCAAGCTTCTTATCCTCGACGAGCCGACTTCCGTGCTGACGCCACAGGCGGTGGTCAAGCTGTTCGAGACGCTTCGACAACTCGCCGCTGAAGGCTGCAGCATCGTCTACATCAGCCACAAGCTCGACGAGGTGCAGGAGCTCTGTGACACCGCAACCGTGCTGCGCAACGGCAAGGTCACCGGCACCGCTCGGCCGAAAGAGACGACCTCGCTCGAGCTCGCCCGCATGATGGTCGGCTCGAAGCTGCCGGAAATGCATGTCAGCCCGCCGACCCCGAGCGAGAAGCCAGTGCTCGAGGTCAACAACCTTTCGGTCAAGGCAAGAGACCATTTCGGCGTGGATCTGAAGGACGTCTCCTTCAACGTTCATGGCGGGGAAATCGTCGGCCTGGCGGGAGTGTCCGGAAACGGCCAGGCGGAGCTTATCGCCTTGCTCAGCGGCGAACGCACGCATCACAACAACGACGCGATCAGGATTTGCGGTACCGCTGCCGCTCGCCTTCGTGCCGACGAGCGCCGCAAGCTCGGTCTCGCCTTCGTTCCCGAGGAACGGCTGGGCCGTGGCGCGGTACCGTCGCATACGCTGTGGGAGAACGCGGTTCTGACCGCCCATCGCTTCGGCACCGTCCGCAACGGCCTGGTCGACCGGCGCAAAGCCAGCGCCTTCGCAGCTGGCATCATCGACAGGTTCAAGGTCAAGGCCAACGGTCCGGCTTCGACGGCACAGAGCCTGTCGGGTGGCAATCTGCAGAAATTCATCGTCGGCCGTGAGATCGCGCTCGAGCCGAAGCTTCTGCTTGTCTCCCAGCCGACCTGGGGCGTCGATGTCGGCGCCAGCGTCTTCATCCGCCAGACCATCGTCGACCTCAGCCGCGCCGGCGCGGCGGTGCTCGTCGTCTCCGAAGAACTCGACGAGCTGTTCGAGATTTGTGACCGGCTTCTGGTGATCTGCCAGGGGCGCGTGTCACCGCCGCTGATACGCAAGACGACCGACCGCGAAGAGGTCGGGCTGCTGATGACCGGTCGAACGATGAGCACGGATCAAATGGCAATTGGGAGTGGCGACGTTGCGCTTCAGGATTGAACAAAGGCCGGAGCCTTCGGCAACAATGCGCGTCGCGGCGCCGGTGCTGGCGTCGGTTTTGACGCTGGTCGTCGGCTCGATCTTTTTTGCCTCGCTCGGACACGATCCGCTGCCGACGCTCTACGCCTTCTTTGTCGAGCCGTTGAATTCCCTCAACGGTTTGTCGGAATGGCTGCTCAAGGCTTCGCCGCTGATCCTCATTGCGTGTGGGCTGGCTATCGGCTTCCGCGCCAATGTCTGGAACATCGGCGCCGAGGGCCAGTTCACCATGGGCGCGATTGCGGCGAGCGGCGTCGGTCTTTTCTGGCCGAACCCGGACAGCGTGCTGCTGTTGCTGTCCTATCTCGTGCATGGACCGTGGCGCGATCCGGCCGGTTTCAACTACCCGCAGACGGCACTTCTGCCGACAGCCGCCCTGTTCGAATCCTTCGACCCGGCC
>NZ_RZQT01000191.1:0-8974 GCF_003998485.1 Mesorhizobium sp. M7A.F.Ca.CA.001.04.2.1 | reverse complement strand
TGACCTGGCCGCGAACGGCGCTATTCGAGCCGCTCGGCATGCACAGCGCGGTGCTCGAAACGGACGAGCTGGGCACCTTCGTCGGCTCGTCCTATCTTTACGCGACCGCGCATGACTGGGCGCGCTTCGGCCAGTTCCTGCTGCAAGGCGGGGTGTGGAACGGCAACCAGATCCTGCCGGCCGGTTTCGTCGACTGGATGCGAGAGCCGGCATCCGCCTCGAAGGTCTACGGCAAGGGCCAATTGTGGATCGAGGCCCCGGGCGATGAGGAAAACCCCGGCGCCGGCGTCGCTGCAGGCCTGCCCAAGGACACGTACTGGATGGAAGGCCATGACGGGCAGACGGTTGCCATCATTCCCTCGGAGCAGTTGGTGGTGGTGCGGCTGGGGCTGACGCCTGCCAAGCTTGGCTATCGGCCGCAGACGATGGTGGGGGCGTTGGTGAAGGCACTCCATTAAGGTGCATTGACATTCAGGTGAGGTCGGCCTGCAAATGGCGGTTTCACCTTGGCTAGCCGCGCGGCCCGATAACCGCCAGCCAGGCGTAGCCGCGATAAAGCGTGCGGAAACGGAAGCTTGCGCCGGTTCGCCGAGATTCCGATTCCAGCACTTCGCGCAGCGATTCACGAGGCGCGACGTGGAATTTTTTCAGCCAGCCGCGCAGCAGTGTGCGAAACCAGCGCGGCAGGCCTTCCTGCTGGCCGAAATCGACGATGTGCAGCGAACCGTTCGGCGACAGGGCGGCAAGTGCCGCCGATACTGTTTTTTCCCAGCCGGGGATCATCGACAGCGAATAGGACACGAAGACACGGTCGAAGCGTTCGACATCGAAGAGTGCACGGGCATCGAAATCGGTGGCATCGCCCCTAGCCAATATGACGCGACCGGACAGGCCCTCGCGGTCGATCGCCTTTCCGGCCGTCTCCAGCATTTCGGCCGAAATATCGAGGCCGAAAAAGCGCGCGTCGGGATAGTGACGGGCGGCGAGGATAACGTTGCGGCCGGTGCCGCAGCCGAGTTCCAGCACGGTGCCACTGACAGGCACGTCGAGCCCCGAGATCATTGGGTCGCGGCCGAGCAGGTAGTATTTGCGGGTCAGGTCGTAGATGTGGCGCTGCCAGCGGTAGACGCCGTCCATCAGTTCGGCATGATTGGCCTTGAATTCGGGGCTGGCCGGCAGCTCGCTGCTGCTCATGCCGCGCGCTTCACATAGAGGTGGAAGCCGCCATAGATGGCCGAGCGGTCGCGGGCCGAAAATTCGCGCGAAGCCTGGTCCTGATAGTCCCATTGGTCGAGCAGCGAGCTGGAGACGCGACCCGGCAGCAGGCTGGGCTCGGCGGCGGTGCGGAAGATGACGCGGGCGCCGGTCGAAGCCGTACGGGTGATTTCCGCCCACAGCGCGTTGAGCTGATCGTCGGTCATCCAGTCCTGTGCGTCGAGCAGGACGAAGCGGTCGACCGCGCCTGCATCCTTGCCGGCGAGAAACTCGATCAGATTGGCATGGTGGATGGCGACGCGGCCGACATTGCCGCGGATGGTCTCGTAATTCTGCCTTTCGAGATAGGCGGGCAGGGCGGCCTCGCCGGGGTTCGGATAGCGGCGGGCAAAGGCTTGCCAGGCGAAGTAGTTATTCTCCAGCGGAAAATCGCAAGCGAGTTTTTCCAGCCGGGCTTTCAGCACGCTGGCCATGGTGCCGTCGCCAGAAGTGATCAGCGAATCGTACTGCGCCGGTGGAATGCCGAGGCCGAACAGTGAAGCCTTGCGCGACGTCGCCCATCTCAAAAGCTTGTTGTCGAAGACCGGCGCCAACTCCTCGTTGAAGAAGCGGCGCTGCTCGCCGATGTTCCTGGCCTGCATGATGCCGGCTGGGTCGACGCCGAAGAATTTTCCCGTGCGATGGCCCATGGCGATGAACAGGCCGAGCAGGCCGGTCTGGTAGAAATTGCGGTCGAACACAGTGATGCGACGGCGCCCGCGCCAGTTGCGGCGCTCCCAGTAGTGACGGCTGACAGGATCGAGATGCGGCGCGATGAAACGGTCATACGCTTTCGAATTGTGGCTGGTGTCGGCGGCTCCGAAGAAGCGGAACAGATCGCCCTGCGATGGCAAATGGCGCACCGCCTCCAGCTTCATGCGGTTCAGCGCGATGTGCGCGGTGTTGAGGTCGACGGCGTCGACCCGGGCCGGCGAGCGCGTGAGGTAGGCCAGGATGTTGCAGCCGCCCGAGGCGATGGTGACGACGCGGTGGCCCTGGCCAAGCTGCATCGCCTCCATGTCGACATCGGGGTCTTCCCAGATCTGCGGATAGACGAGGCCGGAAAACAGGAAGGCGAACAGCCGCTCCGAAATGCCGGCCTTCGACAGCGGGCGGTTCTGATAGACGGCCTTTCCAACTTCCTTGCCGCGGCTAAAAACCAGATCTGCGGAAACGTCCGTCATGGCAAGATGATTCCCCATTTGCTTTGCCGCAAGCGGGTAGCGCTCGGCGATGACAGATGGATGACAGCAGCCGGCTAGCAGCCCGGGGGCGAGGTCATCGCCGGCCAAATCCCCCCGGCGTCGGCGTCGTCAGGATGACGGCGTCTCCTGCCTGCAGCACGGTCTGGTCGCAGGCTTTCAGCAGGTCGATCGTGCCGTCCTTGCGGCGGATCTTGGTCGAGCCGACCTCGCCGTCGCCGCCTCCGTCCAGCCCTTGCGGCGGCCGGTTGCGGTGCGAGGACAGGATCGCGCATTCCATCTTTTCGAGGAAGCGGATGGTGCGTTTGGTGCCGTCGCCGGCGCTCCATTTGCCCTTGCCGCCGGAATCTTTCCGGATGTGGAAATCCTCGAGCAGAACGGGAAAGCGCAGCTCCAGCACTTCGGGATCGGTGAGGCGCGAATTGGTCATGTGGGTGTGGACGCCGGAGGTGCCGGCAAAGCCGCGGCCGGAGTTCATCCGGCCGGCCGGCGAGCCGGAGCAGATCGTCTCGTAATATTGATACGTCTTGTTGCCGAAGGTCAGGTTGTTCATCGTGCCTTGGGCGTTGGCCATGGCGCCCATGGCGCCGAACAGCGCGTTGGTGACATGCTGCGAGGTCTCGACATTGCCGGCGACGACGGCGGCGGGGTAGGCGGGTTTCAGCATGCAGCCATCGGGAATGATGATGTTGATGGGCCGCAGGCACCCGGCATTCATCGGGATCATATCCTCGACCATGACGCGGAAGGCGTAGAGCACGGCGGCGCGGGCCACCGGCTCGGGCGCGTTGAAATTGTTCTTCATCACCGGCGAGGTGCCGGTGAAGTCTACCGTCGCCTCGCGCTTTTGCCGGTCGACCGTGATCTTCACCTTGATGATCTGGCCGGTGTCGGTCGGGTATTCGTACTCAGAACTATCCGGCAGCCGCTCCAGCACGCGGCGCACGCTTTCGGCGGCATTGTCCTGGACATGGCCCATATAGGCCTCGACGACATCGAGGCCGAAATGGGAGACCATCTTGCGCAGTTCGGCTACGCCCTTCTCGTTGGCGGCGATCTGCGCCTTGAGGTCGGCGATGTTCTGGTGCGGATTGCGGGCCGGATAGCGGTGATCGGTGAGCAGCGTTTCCAGCTCCTTCTCGCGGAAGCGGCCACGGTCGACGATGCGGAAATTGTCGAACAGCACGCCTTCCTCGTCGACCGTGGTGGCGAGCGGCGTCATCGAGCCGGGTGCCGTGCCGCCGATATCGGCGTGATGGCCGCGCGAGGCGGCCCAGAACAGGATTCTTTCCTTGGCATCATCGAAGACCGGCGTCACGACAGTGATGTCCGGCAGATGCGTGCCGCCATTGTAGGGTGCGTTGAGGGCAAAGACGTCGCGGGGGTGGATGTCGCCGGAATTCAGCCGGATGATGGTTTCGACCGAGCGGTCCATCGAGCCGAGATGTACCGGCATGTGCGGCGCATTGGCGACCAGCGCGCCGGTCCGGTCGAAGACGGCGCAGGAAAAATCCAGCCGTTCCTTGATGTTGACGGAATAGGCGGTGTTCTGCAGCGTGACGCCCATCTGCTCGGCGATCGACATGAAGAGGTTGTTGAAGACCTCCAGCATGACCGGATCGGCCTCGGTGCCGAGCGCTGCCTGCCGGCGCTTTTTCTCGACGCGGCGCAGGAGCACGTGGTTCCTGGCGGTGATTTCGGCCAGCCAGCCCGGCTCGATGACGATTGTCTGGTTCGGCTCGATAATCAAGGCAGGTCCCGCAACCCTGTTTCCCGGCTTCAGCGCCTCGCGGCGGAAGATGGGTGAAGTGCGCCACTCTCCCTCGGTGAAGATTTCGCGGGTCTGTGAAGGGCTTACGGCAAGGTCTTCGGTTCGCGATTCAGTTTCGTCGCGCCCAGTGCCGCCAGTGTCGGTGCCTTCGACGCCGACGGTCTCGACGATCATCGGCTTGTCGTCATAGACGAAACCGAACTGCGCCTTGTGGGCGATTTCAAAATCGCGCCTGGCCTGGAAAATCGAATCCGCCTCGAAATTCACCGGCAGTGTCGTGTCGGTGCCATCGTAGCGAATGTGCAGCACCGGCTTCGTGGCGACCGTATCCTCGCCGATGCCTTGCGCCGCGAGTTCTGCGACAACGGCTTTTCTCAAGATGGCAATGAGGTTGCCGATCTCCGTTCTGGACTCTTCGGCAAGGGGCTTCAGCAGCGCCTGCTGGCGCGAGGCAAAGACCGAGGACAGGCCGATGCCATAGGCCGACAGAAGACCTGAGAAGGGATGGATCAGCACCGCTTCCATGCCGAGCGCATCGGCGACCAGGCAAGCGTGCTGGCCGCCGGCGCCGCCAAAACAGTTCAAGAGATATTCGGTGACGTCGTAGCCGCGCTGCACGGAGATCTTCTTGATGGCATTGGCCATGTTTTCGACGGCGATGGTGACGAAGCCCTCGGCGACAGTCTCGGGCGACCGGCCATCGCCGATTTCGGTGGCGAGTGCGGCGAATTTTGCCCCTACCGTCTCGACGTCGAGCGTCTGGTCCTGGCCGGGTCCGAAAATGGCCGGGAAGAAATCGGGCTGCAGCTTGCCCAGCATCACATTGGCGTCGGTGACGGCGAGCGGGCCGCCGCGCCGGTAGGCTGCCGGGCCGGGATTTGCGCCTGCGGAATCCGGCCCGGCCCGGAAGCGGCCGGCCTCGTAATGCAGGATCGAGCCGCCGCCGGCGGCGACGGTATGGATGCGCATCATCGGCGCGCGGATGCGCACGCCGGCGACCTCGGTGTCGAAGGCGCGCTCATATTCGCCGTCATAGTGAGCGACGTCGGTCGAGGTGCCGCCCATGTCGAAACCGATGACCTTGTCGAAGCCGGCGAGCCTGGCCGTCTCGACCATGCCGACGACACCGCCGGCTGGTCCTGACAGCAGTGCGTCCTTGCCCTGGAACATGTCGGCGGCGGTGAGACCGCCCGACGACATCATGAACATCAGGCGGGGGGATTGATCGCTCTCCCCCACAAGGGGGGAGCTTGGCGCCGCACCCAACTCTCCCGCCACCCTTTGCACATAGCGCGACAGGATCGGCGACAAATAGGCGTCGACCACCGCGGTGTCGCCGCGGCCGACCAGCTTGATCAGCGGCGAGACCTCATGGCTGACCGAGACCTGGCTGAAACCGAGTTTGCGGCAGACTTTCGCCACGGCCTTCTCGTGGTCGGGGTATTTCCAGGCGTGCATGAAGACGATGGCGACCGCATCGATGCCATCGGCCCTGGCCTGTTCGATCGCCGGCCGGCAGGCGGCGATATCGAGCAATTGTTCGACGCAGCCATCGGCGCGCACACGCTCGTTGATTTCGATGACGCGCTCGTAGAGCTGTTCGGGAAGGATGATCTCCTTGGCGAAGATGTCCGGGCGCGCCTGGTAGGCGATCTTCAGCGCATCGCGGAAGCCCTTGGTGATGAGCAAAAGCACGCGGTCGCCCTTGCGCTCCAGCAGCGCATTTGTGGCGACCGTGGTGCCCATCTTGAGGTCGCCGATCAGGCCGCTCGGGATCGTGTCGCCGGCCGACAAGCCAAGAAGGTCGCGAATGCCCTGGATGGCGGCATCGTTATAGGCTTCGGGATTTTCGGAGAGAAGCTTGCGCGGGTGCAGCCCGCCTTCCGGATCTCGGCCGATGATATCGGTGAATGTGCCGCCGCGGTCGATCCAGAAATCCCATTTTTCGGTCATGACAGCCCCTGGCGCTCTTCTGTTCGATCGGTGTTTCGGCACATGCTGTTAGTTCGCTACGGCCTGAGCGGCAATCGCAAATGAACCAGACGATGTTACATGCGGAAACGCAACGTTACGAAACTCATGGCCGGCTGACGCATTTGTCCTTCGACCGCTCACGGCAACGTGAGCGTGTGTTGAAGGAGAGACAAATGAAAAAGCTCATTCTCGCGTCCGTTTCCGGTTTGGCTTTGCTTGGCGTCGCCGCCTGCAGTGACAGCGGTACGGACAACACCACCACCCAGAGCACCAACCCGCCGGCCGCCGAGGAACCGATGAAGCCGGCCACCCCGGAAGCCACGCCGCCGGCCGCGACGCCTCCGGCAACGGATAATTCGACCACGAAGAGCATCACACCCGAGAAGCCCGCCGAGCCGGCTCCGGCAACACCAGCTCCTGCGCCCGCGCAGTAGTGAGCAAGCAGTACTTCTTGTGATGAATGAGGAAGGCCGGCTCGCGCCGGCCTTTCTCATGTCGTCCGAGCGCCGTGGGCCAATCCCTCTCGCGCGCCGGATCGATTTGTCGCGCAAAGCCTGCGGCACTGTCCCGGCTTGATAGGAGGAAGCGGTGGCTCTAAGAAGCAGGCCATGTCGATTTGGGATCGCCTCGGCGAGTTCGTCACCCGCGTTTCATCCTCAACCTCGTCGGGTGTCGCCGACGTTGTCGAGGCTGTGCGCACGGTTTTCTCCGGCGATGCGGATTTGCGCCGGCGTGTCGCCTTTTCGGTGGCGATGATCGCGCTGTCGGCCAAGATGGCCAAGGCCGATGGCATCGTCACCCAGGACGAGGTGCGCGCCTTCCAGGAGATATTCGAAGTGCCGCCGAAGGAGACGCGCAATGTGGCGCGGCTGTTCGATCTCGCCCAGCGCGACGTGGCCGGTTTCGAAACCTATGCCGAGCGGATGGCCCAGATGTGCGGTTCGGGGCATTCCAACTGCGTGATGCTTGAAGACATACTCGACGGTCTGTTCCACATCGCCAAGGCCGACGGGCTGGTGCACGAGCGCGAAGGCCATTTCCTGCACCGCATCGCCGAGATTTTCCGCATCGACGAAGCGCATTACGAAGCCATCATGGCCCGGCACGTCAATCTCGGCGCCGGGGATCCCTATGTCGTGCTGGGCATCGAGCGCGGCAAGCCGTTCGAAGAGGTCAGGAAACGCTATCGCAAGCTGGTTTCCGACAATCATCCGGATCGGCTGATCGCGCGCGGCCTGCCTCAGGAATTCATCAAGATCGCGACCACCAGGGTGGCGGCGATCAATGCCGCCTACGAGATGATTGAGCGGGGCCTGCGCCACGCATGAGCGGCTTTCTGCCCGACGAGCCACGTGCCGAAGTCAGGGTATCGCCGAATTTCGGCCCGCGGCGCGAGACACCCAGGCCTGACATGATCGTGCTGCACTACACCGGCATGGCGACCGGCGCCGGGGCCGAGGCCTGGCTTTGCGATCCGGCCAGCGAGGTCTCGTCGCATTATCTGGTCCACGAGAATGGCCATATCGTGCAGATGGTCAGGGAAAGCGACCGCGCCTGGCATGCCGGCAAGAGTTCGTGGTTCGGACGCGCCGACATCAATTCCTGTTCCGTCGGCATCGAGATCGTCAATCCCGGGCATTCGCTGGGCTATCCCGGTTTTCCCCGGCGGCAGATCGATGCCGTGATCGGGCTGTGCCGGGGGATCGCCGGTCGGCATTCGATCGCCGCCGAGCGGGTACTCGCGCATTCCGATGTTGCGCCGGGGCGCAAAATCGATCCCGGCGAGAAGTTTCCGTGGCGGACGCTATTCGAGGCCGGTGTCGGCCATCTCGTTACGGCCGCGCCCGTCAGGCGAGGCGCCACTCTGACAACCGGCGACACCGGCGGCGATGTCGAAGCGTTGCAGTCGATGCTGGCGCTCTACGGCTATGGCGTTGAAATATCCGGCGTTTTCGACCGGCAGACGGAGGCGGTGGTCGAAGCCTTCCAACGGCATTTCCGGCCGCGCAAGGTGGACGGCGTTGCCGACGGCTCGACGCTGCGGACGCTGCAAAGTCTGCTTGCTTCCGTGAAGCGCTAATCCCCGGGAGACCTCTCCCAAGCAATTCTTTCCAATCCTTAAGTTACAGGCTGTCACTCAAAGTGACTTGCCTGGCCTTGTTTGACACCAATTCGGGCGTCAAACGGCTGACGTGTAGATGTCGGACCCCAAGCCCCCCGGGTTGTTCCGACGTTGGTTAGGCGTTGCTGCGTGAACATCTTCGCGCGGTTCAGACAGAACAGGATCACATGCAGAAATTTACCGTTTTAACGGCAGCTCTTGCTGCCGGCGTAATGACTTTTGCCTTCAGTGCGGCGCATGCAGCGTCATTCAGCCCGCGGGCCGATCAAGGGTTTCCCGTGGTATCCGCAAAAAGCGGCAAGGCAGGCCACGACGCCAAGGCGACAAAGCAGGCATCCGCCAAAGCGGAGACGAAGCGGGCTTCCGCCAAAGCGGAAAAGGCAAGCTGGTCCAAACCGAAGAAGTCCATTGCCAAAAGGCAGACGAAGCGCGGCCGCAAGACCGTCGACATGACGAGAACGGCATCGATCGGCCTCAGGAACGCGGCGGAGTCGACGGCCGCGGTGGCGAGCAGCGGCCAGTATTCCGCAATCGTTGCCCGCTATGCGGGCGATCCAAGCGCAGCCATCTGCACCTTGACCTTGCCGCAATAGGCTGCCGACACGGGGTTCATCCGCGTTGCGGCGTGCCCGGCATTGTATTTCAGAATGG
>NZ_RZQT01000190.1:0-9125 GCF_003998485.1 Mesorhizobium sp. M7A.F.Ca.CA.001.04.2.1 | reverse complement strand
CCCAAGTCGGCCCGCACATGAGGCCCAACGCCTCCTGTCAAAATCCCCTGACACAAACAGTCCAAGACACTTCAATCACATAACAAAAAAACCCCGCCGAAAATCGACGGGGTTTGTCAGCAGTCTGAAAGCGCTGACCGCAAGGCCAGCGCTTTTTTGTTGTGGTCTCTACAATGTCAACGGTCCGCTTGGGCTGATGAAAAACAGCTACGGTTCCGAGCCTGGTTCAAGTCAAAAAAGGATTGGTCCGCCTCTCCTCGCCAAAACGTCCGCCGGGACCGTGGCCACAGATGAAGCCGATGTCGTCGCCGAGCGGCAGGAGCTTGTCCTTGATCGAAGCGATCAGCGCCGCGTGGTCGCCGCCCGGCAGGTCGGTGCGGCCGACCGAGCCGCGGAACAGCACGTCGCCGACATGGGCGAACTTGGCTGCGCGGTTGTAGTAGACGACGTGACCGGGCGCATGGCCGGGGCAGTGCAGCACCTCGAACACATGGCCGCCGAACGACACGGTCTCGCCTTCGGCCAGGAACCGGTCGGGCACGCAGTTGCGCGCTCCGGCGATGCCGTAGCGCTTGCCCTGGTTTTCCAGATTGTCGAGCAGCGACTTGTCGGCCTCATGCGGACCGATGATCTCGACGCCGAGCGCCTCCTTCAACTCCATTGCACCGCCGGCATGGTCGATGTGGCCATGCGTTATCCAGATAGCTCCGGCTGAGATCGCATTGTCCTTCAGCACCGCCAGTACCTTGTCGATATCGCCGCCCGGATCGACGACGACGCCATGCTTGTCATCCATGTCGAACAGGATGGTGCAATTCTGCTGGAACGGTGTGACCGGCACGATGCCGGCATTGAGCTGACCCATGATCGTCCTTTCGATGTTCACGGGTGATGTAGAGGCGCGGACAAAGGGCGTCCACCCTCGAAAGACGAACAGTCAGTAGCCCCAAAACGGAAATGGGCGGCCGAAGCCGCCCATTTGAAAAGACCGAAACGGCCTGCTTACTTCTTCATGGCGCCCATGACCGCGCCGAGAATGGCGGTCAGGATCGCGCCGCCGCCGGCGCCGCCGACGATGTTCTGCAGGTTCAGCGCGCTGCCGAGACCGCTCGTTGCTGCTGCCGCAGCCGCCGGATCGACCGCACCGCCACCCAGCAGGCTGCCGAGGATCGCCGCACCACCGACGCCGCCAATGGCTCCGCCCAGGATTTTGGGAAGCTGACCCATCGCCGCCGTCTTGAGCGCCGCACCGACCGCCTGACCACCGATGATGCCAGTAATCACCTGTATGATGATCGGAAGAAGCGTGTTCATGTCCATGTGATTAGTCCCTCCATAGCTGTCAGCCTCCCGGGCCGACACCATCATGAGACGCCGAATTGGACGAAAGTCAAATGCAGAAACGCTGAAATAAAAGGGGCGGCCCGAAAACCGCCCCTACTTCTTAAAAAAGCTGTGGCTTTCGTTATTCTGCGGCGATCGCGTGCTTGGGCTGAACGGCCGCAGAATAGTCATTCATAAGATTCTTGGCTATTTCGCCGACCTCGAATCGGTAAGGCCCGATCTCCGAAACCGGCGTCACTTCCGCTGCCGTCCCGGTCAGGAAGCACTGCTCGAAGCTTTCCAGCTCTTCCGGCAGGATGGCGCGTTCAATTACCTCCAGGCCGCGATCCTTGGCCAACCCGATGACCGTGCGGCGGGTGATGCCGTCGAGGAAGCAGTCGGGCTTGGGTGTGTGGATCTTGCCGTCCTTGACGAAGAAGATGTTGGCTCCGGTCGCTTCGGCGACCTGGCCACGCCAGTCGAGCATCATGGCGTCGGCATAGCCCTTGGCCTCGGCGGCGTGCTTGGACATGGTGCAGATCATGTAGAGCCCGGCGGCCTTCGACTTGGAAGGCGCGGTGCGCGGGTCGGGCCGGCGCCATTCCGCCACATCGAGACGGATGCCTTTCAGCTTCTGCGCAGGATCGAAATAGCTTGGCCATTGCCAGATGGCGATGGCGCAGTTGATGCGGTTGTTCTGCGCCGAGACGCCCATCTGCTCACTGCCGCGCCAGGCGATCGGCCGGACATAGGCGTCCTGGAAACCCTGCTTCTTGAGAAGCGTGGAAGAGGCGTCGTTGAGCTCGGCCACCGAATACGGGATCTTGAAACCGAGCAGGCGTGCCGATTCATGCAGGCGCTCGGTGTGTTCGTTGAGCTTGAAGATCTCGCCGCCATAGGCGCGCTCTCCCTCGAAAACAGCGCTGGCGTAATGCAGCCCGTGCGTCAGCACATGGATCTTGGCGTCACCCCATTGGACGAATTCGCCGTTCATCCAGATGAAGCCATCGAGTTGATCGAAGGGAACGGATGCCATGGTAACCTCCCACGGGCGGCAGCCCGGATAGTTGTATCGTTGTGTGTTTCGTGTCGGCCGCCCAAAGCGGCTTTTATGGTGGAGCGTAGGCGGATAATTGCGCTCTGGCAAACTTAGGAAATTCCGGAAAAACCGGCTTCCCTTGCCTTTTCGTTCGCAATCCGCCCAAAAGCTTGTCAAAAATTACCATTGCAGGGAAATTACGTCAATAGTACTGACATAATCTCTCTTTCCCACGGAGAAATAATGACGGATCGAAGCCCAGCCGCCGGAAAACCGATCAGGACCGCAATGTCGGTCGAGGACGGCATCGACTTCGCCATCATCGAGCTGCTCTTCTTTGCCTATCGCGACTTCACCTCCGATCCGGACCAGATCCTGGCCGATTACGGCTTCGGCCGGGCCCACCACCGGGTGCTGCATTTCGTCAACCGCAGGCCGGGCCTGACGGTCGCCGAACTGCTCGACGTGCTGAAGATCACCAAGCAGAGCCTGGCCCGTGTGCTCAAGCAACTGATCGACACCGACCATATCGTGCAGTTGCAAGGTCCGCGCGACCGCCGCCAGCGCGAACTTTATCCGACAGCCAAGGGCCGTGCGCTGGCGCTGGCGCTGGCGCGGCCACAGTCGCGCCGCATCCATGCTGCATTGGGGGATTCCGGAGTAACCGAACGGACCTTGGTGGAACGGTTCCTCGAAGCGATGGTCAATCCGGAACTGAGGGCGCAGATCGACGTTGGGTCCGCAAAAATGTCAGGGAAAAGCCATGGAGAGCACTGAACGGGTCGATCACGCGGCCGCGCCGGACGACGACGCGCCGCATCTGCTTGTCGTCGACGACGACACCCGCATCCGCAATCTTCTCAAGCAGTATCTGACCGAAAATGGCTTTCGCGTCACCGTTGCCGGCAATGCCGGCGAAGCCAGGCGCAAGCTTGCCGGCCTCGACTTCGACCTTCTGGTGCTGGACGTCATGATGCCCGGCGAGACGGGCGTCGACCTGACCAAGTCGCTGCGGGCCGAAAAGAACGTACCGATCCTGATGCTCACAGCGCTGTCGGAGACCGACAGCCGCATCTCAGGGCTGGAGGCTGGCGCCGACGACTATCTGCCAAAGCCGTTCGATCCGCGCGAGCTGATCCTGCGCATCAACAACATCCTGCGCCGCGGTGGCCCGGCGACCACGCCCAAGGTCGAGCAGTTGGTCTTCGGCCCCTATACCTTCCAGATCGCCCGGCGCGAATTGAAGCGTGGCGGCGAGGCGTTGAAGCTGACCGATCGCGAGCAGGAGATCCTGGCGATCTTCGCCGCGCGGGCGGGCGAGACGATACCCCGCCACGAGCTTGTCGGCGACGATTCGGAAGTCGGCGAGCGCACCATCGACGTCCAGATCAACCGGCTGCGCCGCAAGATCGAGCGCGATCCGTCCAATCCGGTCTGGCTGCAGACCGTACGCGGTATTGGGTATCGGCTCAGCGTGGAATAGAATGCCGCCTGCGGCCGGCTGAACGGCTGCGGGCAAGCGAAAAGAGCGAATGGCAACCACGGAACTGGAACAGCCGGGCAATGGCGGCTTGAGCGCACGCGCCGCGCGGACGCTGAAGGCGGTGCCGCGCGCCTGGAACCGCTTCTGGCGCCTCGTCTCGCTCTATATGCCCAAGCGGCTCTATGCCCGCTCGCTGATCATCGTCATCGCGCCGATGATCCTGCTGCAATCGGTCGTCGCCTTCGTCTTCATGGAACGTCACTGGGCAACCGTGACGCAGCGCCTGTCGCAGGCCACCGTGCGCGACATCGCCGCCATCATCGACCTGATCGAGACCTATCCGCGCGATGCCGACTACACCAACATAATCCGCATCGCCCAGGACCGCATGCAGCTGAAGGTCGACCTCTTGCCGCCCGACCCACTCCCCGCGCCCGGTCCAAAGCCGTTTTTCTCGATTTTGGATGATGTTCTCTCGTCCGAGATCACCCGCCAGATCAACCGCCCGTTCTGGATCGACACGGTCGGCAACTCCAACATCGTCGAGGTGCGCGTGCAGCTCGAGGGCAAGGTGCTGCGCGTCTTCGTGCGCCGCAGCCAGGCCTATGCCTCGAACACCCACATCTTCCTGATCTGGATGGTCGGCACCTCGCTGGTGCTGCTGATGATCGCCATTCCCTTCCTGCGCAACCAGATCCGGCCGATCCTGATGCTTGCCGAAGCCGCCGAAAGCTTTGGCAAAGGCCGGCCGATGCCGCGCGATTTCCGGCCGCGCGGCGCCGAGGAGGTTCGCCGCGCCGGCTTTGCCTTCATGCAGATGCGCGAGCGCATCGAACGCCAGATCGAACAGCGCACCGCCATGCTGACCGGCGTCAGCCATGACCTCAGAACCATCCTCACTCGCTTCAAGCTGCAGCTGGCGCTTTCCGGCGGCAAGGCCGAGACCAAGGCAGCGCTCGACCAGGACATCGACGACATGCAGTCGATGCTCGAAGGCTATCTGTCCTTTGCCCGCGGCGAAGCTTCGGAAGACGCCGGACGGTTCGATCTCGAGGCCTATTTCGAAAAGCTCGACGAGGAAGCCAGGCTGCGCAAGCGTAAGCTGTCGACGACGCTTGCCGGCGATCACGATGTGCATGTGCGGCCCAATGCCTTTGCCCGGCTGATGTCCAACGTCATCGGCAACGCCTTCCGCTATGCCAAGACGGTGGAGGTCAACGCCACCCATGGCCGCGGCTCGCTGCTGGTCACCATCGATGACGATGGTCCGGGCATTCCCGCCGATCGACGCGAAGACGTGTTCAAGCCTTTCGTGCGGCTCGACGAGGCCCGCAACCTCGATGCCAGCGGCACCGGGCTCGGCCTGTCGATCGCCCGCGACATCGCCCGCTCCCATGGCGGAGACATCACTCTTGAAGACAGCCCGCTCGGCGGACTGCGCGCCATCATCAAGGTTCCGGCATAACCGGGCACGATTCCGAAAAGTGGAAACGGCTTCATCCGCCCGTCATGAAACCATGATCAAGAGCGCGCATGAAGCGCGCGACCTCAATTGATTCGGCCTTGCCGCCTCACTTCGACCCCGTACCTGTCCGGGTGCGCTGGAGCGAAGCGAGAGCAGCAGGCTGGTCGCCGTTCCGGCATCGTCTCAAGGCAACCGTCGACCTTTCAAGCAAAGGGCCGCCATGCGCATACTGATGGTCACCGATGCCTGGCGCCCGCAGGTCAACGGCGTCGTCCACACGCTGGAGCGGCTCACCGAGACGCTGAAGTCCTTCGACGTCGCGGTGGATTTCCTGACGCCCAATATCTTTCGCACCCTGCCCTTGCCGACCTATCCCGACATCAGGCTGGCGCTGACCACGCCCGGCCATGTCGCGCGCCTGATCGACGCCGGCAAGGCCGACCACATCCACATCGTCACCGAAGGACCGCTGGGCATCATGGCGCGGCGCTATTGCCGCAATGCCGGCCGTCCATTCACCACCAGCTATCACACGCGCTTTCCCGAATATCTCAGCGCCCGCCTGCCGGTGCCGGAAAGCTGGGCCTATCGCTGGCTGCGCGATTTCCATAATTCCGGCCAGGGCACGCTGGTCGCCACCCAGTCGCTCGCCGACGACCTTTCCGCGCGCGGCTTCACCAAGCTGCGGCCATGGACGCGCGGCGTCGACACCGACCATTTCCGCCCGGACAGGAAGAAGGACCTCGGCTTCCCCGGCCCGATCTTCCTCTGCGTCGGCCGCGTCGCCATCGAAAAGAACCTGGGTGCTTTCCTCGACCTCGACCTGCCCGGCAGCAAGGTGATCGTCGGCGAAGGCCCCGAGCTTGCCAGGCTGAAGGCGAAATATCCGCAAGCGCATTTCCTCGGCCATCGCCCCAACGACGAACTGGCCGAGATCTATGCCTCGGCCGACGTCTTCGTCTTCCCGAGCCGCACCGACACGTTCGGCAACGTCATCATCGAGGCACTGGCCAGCGGCACGCCGGTTGCCGCCTATCCGGTGACCGGGCCGATCGACATTGTCGGCGATGGTTTTGGCGGCGCGGTCTCCAACGATTTGCGCGAGGCCTCACTCGCCGCGCTCAACGTCGACCATGCCGAAGCCCGCGAACGCGCCATGCGCTACAGCTGGAAGGCCTGTGCGGAAATGTTCCTCGATACGGTCGAGGAAGCACTGGGCACACCGCGAAAGCTGGCGGCCTGATCGTGCTTTTCGTTATCCAAGGGCGAAGCTGACACACCGCCACGGATGACAAAGCGCGGCGACGCACAATCAACCGTTAGTCTGCCACGGCACCTTGTTTCAAAGGGATGTTCGGCATGACGTATTGTGCGACTTCGAAGCCATGACCAAGTCAGAGTGACAACGCAGTTCAGGGCTGCGTAGTCATCCATACTTGAGCCGCGCCGTCATCTCGCCCTCCCAAAGACATGGAGAATCCTTGGCAATTGTCGGCGACTCAAAATTTACCATTTCTACCTACATTGCGGCATGCTCGAAGCAACAGTCAGCAACAAAATCAACAGTTACACGAGCCATTTCATCAGGCCCGAAGGTACCTTGCTGATAGTTCTGCTGGTGGTGGCTTTCTTGCCCGTACTGCTCGTCGACATACCCGCTATGGCAGACTATCCAAATCATCTCGCAAGAATGTCGATCCTGATGCGCGCCGGTACGCCCGAAGCCCATCCCTACTATGAAGCCGCGTGGGCACCCTACCCTAATCTAGCCATGGATCTCGTCGTCCCGTTCGCTGGGCGCTTGATCGGGATCGAGCTGGCATCAAAGCTTTTCTATCTAGTCTCGCAAATGCTGGTCGTCAGCGGGGCAATGGCCGTCGGAGCGGCCGCACAGGGGCGTGTGATCCTCAGCGGCTTCGTCGCTTCGCTCTTCCTCTACGCCATGCCTTTCGCTTTCGGATTCGTGAATTTTGAATTTGGACTGGGAATCGTTCTTTGGTCCATCGCGGTTTGGATTTGGCTTGCGGAAAGACCTTTGCCGCTGCGCCTTGCGATCCACGCCGTCTTCGTCATGGTTCTGTATATCTCTCACCTATTTGCCCTCGGCCTGTATGGCATTGTGGTGGGGCTGTACGAACTCTCCCGCTGGCCAGACCATATTGAGAATTGGAAACGCACGATCTTGCTGGTTGCCGGAATGGCTGCTCCGGTCGTCGCAGTTGGCGCCCTGGCGCTCGCCTACGGCGGCAAAGTGGGTGGCGAAGGAACCGAATGGGCCCTGTCGGCGAAATTGTTGGCGCTGGTTCAAGTCAACGGCTTCAGCAGATACACTTCCTCAGCCGTGACCGTGGTGCTGGTCATTCTCAGTTACCTTGCGGTGAAGCACAGGATGGTGGCGGTCTCTCGCGTCGGCTGCTGGATAGGCTTTGGGCTCTTGTGCCTGTTCATTGTCATGCCGTTTCGCGTTGCGGACACGGCCTTTGTCGACGGGCGCGTCCTTCTGGCGCTTGTTCTGATCCTGCCAGCCTTCGTCACGATCAAGCGTCCGCAAGGCTCGCGTGGAACACTTCTCGTCGCGCTGGCGTTTGGCGCCGGGCTTGCAAACAGTGGCATCGCGATCTGGGCCCAATTGTCGTGCGGCAGCGAATATCGTGCCCTTATGACCGCGTTCGACGCCATTCCAATGGGTTCGCGAATCCTTACCGGCCAGAATGGCCTCCCAGACGACCCGCCAACGAATCTGCTCCTTTATCCAATGTACAATGCTGCCGCGTTGGCCGTAGTCACACGCAATGCACTGATGCCAACGCTGTTCACCTATCCGGGAAAACAGCCGGTGAGGCCCCGGCCGGAAGTGGCAAACCTGACCGTACCGCAAGGCGGGCCTATCCCGATGTCTGAGCTGGAGGCCTACGCCGCCGGTGCTTTACCACCGGTCGAGGCAGCGTATGCAGCGCATTGGACCCGTGACTTTGACTATCTGCTGGTAATCGCGCCGGAGCGCAGCCCGCCACGACACGGCAACCTTGAATTAATCGCCGAAGGCAAACAGTTCAAATTTTACAGAATAAGGAAATTGGTCGACGCGGACAGGAAAAGCGGATGATGTCCGCGCGCGACATTCCTGTCACGACATGGCATGAAATTCATGCTGAAGCATCTGCCGAAAGGATTATCAATCCATCCCGGTTCGCGGGGGATTCCGATCCCCAGTTGAGACCCTAAAACAACCGCCCGCCATCCGGCACCTTACGCTCGATCGCGCCGAGCACCACGGCGCCCTCTTCGTCGGGAAAGCCGAGAGTGAGCACTTCCGACATGAATGGACCGATCTGGCGCGGCGGGAAATTGACCACCGCGAACACCTGCCGGCCGATCAGCGTCTCCGGTGTATAGTATTTGGTGATCTGCGCCGACGATTTCTTGATACCGATGCCGGCGCCGAAATCGATCTTCAGCTTGAACGCGGGCTTGCGCGCTTCGGGAAACGGCTCGGCCTCGACGATCGTGCCGGCGCGGATGTCGACACGATCGAAATCGGCAAAACTGATCTCGGGCTTGCGCTCGGTGTTCGAACTCATCTTGGTCTTGTCTGCCTTAACGGGGACTCAGGCGTTGCCGTAGGTCTCGAACAGCACGCCGGCCAGGGCATCCTTGGCCGAGGTTCCCGACCAGACGACGAACTGGAACGCCTGGAAATAGCATTCGCAGGCTTCCAGCGCCGACGACAGCAACACTTCGACCTGCTGGCTCGACGGCTCGACCCCGCCGGCCAGCAGCAGCGACTGGCGGAACATGATCGCGCCCTCCTGCTC
>NZ_RZQT01000018.1:0-75207 GCF_003998485.1 Mesorhizobium sp. M7A.F.Ca.CA.001.04.2.1 | reverse complement strand
TGCGGATGATCGGTGTGATCAGCCCGCCGGGGATCGACACGGCAACGCCGACATCGGCGTGCCTGTGCTTGACCATGGCGCTTTCGGTCCACGAGGCATTGGCATCGGGCACCGCCTTCAGCGCCATGGCCATCGCCTTGATCACCATATCGTTGACCGACAGCTTGTAGGCCGGAGCATCACCCTTGTCGGTCTTCTTCACCGGGGCTGCCGCATTGATCTGCGTGCGCAGCGCCAGCAGCGCATCGAGCTCGCAGTCGAGCGTCAGGTAGAAATGCGGGATGGTGGTCTTGGCCTCGACCAGGCGGCGCGCAATGGTCTTGCGCATATTGTCATGCGGGACGAGGTCGTAGGAGCCCTGTTCGAACAGTTTCAGGACCTGATCGTCCGACATCGCCTTTACCGGTGCGGCAGGAGCAGCAGCCGGCACGCCAGCCGGAGCCTTGGCGGCAGGCGCCGTCTGGGCGCCGCCACCGGCAATGGCCGCGTCGACATCGGCCCTCACCACCCGGCCATACGGGCCGGTGCCAGATACGGTCGAGAGGTTCAGGCCGGCCTCACGGGCCAGGCGCCGGGCAAGCGGTGTTGCACGGCCGGCCGATGGCGACTGGCCGATCTCCGCCCTTGTGGGGGAGATGCCAAGTGGCGGCAAAGAGGGCAGGGCAGAGGGGTGCGTGACAGAATGAGACGTTGGCGCGACAACGCCCCCCTCTGTCGACTTCGTCGACATCTCCCCCGCGGGTGTGGAGATTGGCGCGAAGTCCTCCTTTGCCGCAGCAGCATCAGCCCCATAGGCCTCACCGTCGGCATAGATCCACGCCACGGCAGCGCCGACCGCAATATCGACACCCTCTTTGCCGGTGACATCGCGCAGCACGCCGCTGGCCGGCGCATCGATTTCCATCGCCGCCTTGTCGGTCTCGATCTCGAACAGCACATCGCCCTTCTTGACGTGCGCGCCCTCCTCGGCAAACCAGCGCGAGATCTGTCCGGTCGCCATGTCCATGTCGACCTTGGGAAGAATGACTTCGGTCGGCATGGGCTAGCGGACCCCTTTCACGAGGTCGCGCGCGGCGGTGATGATGTCCGGAATTTGCGGCACCGTCGCCTTCTCGAGTTCCGGATTGTAGGGGATCGGCGTTTCGGCGCCGCCCAGCCGCACGATCGGCGCGTCGAGATAGTCGAACGCTTCGCTCTCGGCGATCATGGCGCTGACCTCGGCGCCGATGCCCAGCGTCTTGACCGCTTCGTAGACGCATAGCAGCCGCGACGTCTTCTTGACGCTGTCGATGACGGTCTGCTTGTCCATCGGCCGGATGGTCCGGAGATCGACGACTTCGACGTCGATGCCTTCGCTCTCCAGCACGGCCGCCGCGTCGAGCGCCTTCTGCACCATGATCGAGGTGGCGACGATGGTGAGATCCCGGCCCTCGCGGCGGATATCGGCCTTGCCGATCGGCACGGTGTAATAGCCTTCGGGCACCGGGCCCTTCATCTTGTAGAGCACCTTGTGCTCGAAGATCATGACTGGATCGGGATCGGCGACCGCCGCCAAAAGCATGCCCTTGGCATCATAGGGGGTCGCCGGCTGGATGACTTTCAGACCCGGCACATGGCCGAGCCAGGCTTCGAGGCTCTGGCTGTGCTGAGCCGCCGCACCGGTGCCGGAACCGGCGGGAAAGCGCATCACCACGGGAACCGAAACCTCGCCGCCCAGCATGAAGCGCATCTTGGCCGCCTGGTTGACGATCTGCTCCATGGCAAGCGTGGCGAAATCGGAAAACTGGAACTCGAAGATCGGCCGCATGCCGGTGAGGGCAGCGCCCACCGCGACGCCCGCGCCGCCCAGTTCCGAAATCGGCGTGTCGATGACGCGGTCAGCGCCGTAACGTTCGACCAGGTCGCCGGTGACCTGGAAGGCGCCGCCATAGACGCCGATATCCTCGCCCATCAGGAAAACGCGTTCGTCCATGTCCATGGCGATCGCCATGGCTTCCTGGATCGCCTGGGCGTAGCTCAGTTCACGCACCATCGCGTCCATCACACCTGCTCCGTATACACGTAATTTCCCGTCTCGCTGATATCGGGCGAAGGGCTCGCCTTGGCGAACTCGATGCCCTCGGCGATCTCTTGCGCCACGGCATCGCGAATGGCCTCGATGCCCTTGTCGTCGATGAAGCCGAATTCCCTGAGCTCGCTTTCGAACAGGGTGATCGGATCGCGGTTCGACATCCAGTCCTCGATCTCTTCCTTGGTGCGATAGCGGTTGCGGTCGCTCTTGGAATGGCCGCGATGGCGGTAGGTCTTGGACTCGATCAGCGTCGGCCCCTCGCCGGCGCGGGCTCGGGCAACAGCCTGATGAGACGCCTCGGCGACCTCGGAGAAGATGTTGCCGTTGACGATGACGCCCGGCATCGAATAGGCGGCGGCGCGCTCGGCGATGTTCTTGACCGCGGTCGAGCGGGCTGTCGATGTCGACATGCCGTAGCCATTGTTCTCGCAGACGAAAATGACAGGCAGCTTCCAGACCGCCGCCATGTTGAGCGCCTCGTGGAAAGCGCCTTCATTGTTGGCGCCATCGCCGAAGAAGGAGACCACGACCTTGCCGGTCTTCATCATCTTGGAGGAAAGCGCCGCACCGACCGCGATCGGAATGCCGCCACCAACGATGCCATTGGCGCCGAGATTGCCCTTCCCGACATCGGCGATGTGCATCGAGCCGCCACGGCCCTTGCAATAGCCTGTGGTCTTACCGAAGAACTCGGCGAACATGCGCTTGACCTCGGCGCCCTTGGCAATGCAGTGGCCATGGCCGCGATGCGTCGAGGTGATCTGGTCATCCTCGGCAAGCGGCATGCAGATGCCCATGGCGCTGGCTTCCTGGCCGATCGACAAATGCATGGTGCCGTGGATGAGACCGCGCGTGTAGCACTCTTCCGCGCCCTCTTCGAAGCGGCGGATCAGGTACATCTTGTGGAGCACCTGCTTGAGCTGCTCGGCGCTGTACTGGCGGTAGACGAAGGGCAGATTGGCGCGACTGTCAGTGACGGCTTTGCTGGCTGTGGCCATGATCACGCTCCCACGGTCCCATAGACGAGCTTGTCCTGGCGAGCGCGCAGTTCGGCGATCTTGGAGCCCGCCGCGGGCGCTGCATTCGCATAGGTTATGAGTTCGCCCTTCTTGATCGGCGCGGTGACCGAGCCGCCCTGCAGCAGGCCGCAGGGAATGGCCTTGGCGGCGCGCGCCTCAGGCGTCGTCATGATCCAGGCGCGGTAGCAATATTCGCCGATCGCATCGAGCTTCTCGCCGGGCTTCATGTCCTTCTTGGCCACGGCGGCGACTTCGGCCACCGGCTTGGCCAGCGGCACCATGTCGGCCTTGCCGTAGAGCACGACGCGCGCGCAGGTCAGCGGCACCTCGAGCGAGGTCAGGTGATAGGGACGATGGAAAGTGAAATACGGGCCTTTGCCCATCTTCAGATCTTCCATGCGCTCGGAGATGCGCGGATGCGACATGTCGGCAACGACGAAGACGCCGGGCGCGACACCCTTGCCGATCGAATAGTCGACGACGCCGACCTTCGACAGAACGCCGCCATCCTTCTGCGGCACCAGCACCTTGGACAGTTCGCCAAGCGTCGCCGCCGGGCCATGCATGCCAGCCTTGTCTGGAACCAGGCCGGTGGCATTGGCGATTGCCGCCATCTCGACCATGGTCTTGGAGCCGTCGACGAATTCGACCAGCATGCGGACATTCATGTGCCGGCGCTTGGCTTCCTCCTCATAGTCCGGGGGAATGGCGTCGATGTTGAGCGGATTGTTCTTGCCCTTGCCGGCGGCAACGATCGGGTGACCCATGGCCGAGACGAACTCGATCAGCTCCATGCAGGAGGACGGCTCATCGCCGGCGCCCAGTGAATAGGTGACGCCGAGCCGGTCGGCCTCGCTTTTCAGATAGGCGCCGATGGTGACGTCGGCCTCGACATTCATCATCACCAGATGCTTGCCATGCTCCATGGCGCGCAGCCCGATCTCGGCGCCAACGGCGGGAACCCCGGTGGCATCGATGACGACGTCGATCAGATCATTGTTGATGACAAGGTCGGCGTCGTTGGTGACCGCCACCTTGCCGGCTTCCATCGCCGACGTCATAGCCGAAGCATTCGACACTTCGCGCGCATGCCCGGTTTCCTGGAAAGCGATATCGACGGCCTTGCTGGCAGCCGGCAGGTTCAGTTCGGAAATGGCGCCGATCTCGATGCCCGACATATGGGCGACACGAGTGACGATGTCGGTTCCCATCTCGCCCGAGCCGATCAGGCCGATGCGGATAGGCTTGCCCGACTTTGCGCGTTCCTCGAGATCGCGGGCAAGACCCGTCAACGAAACATTGGAAGCCATACCGCTCGTTCCTCCCATAATGCAGGCTTGTTCGATTGCCTGACGCGTATTGAACATCTGTATTTCTGTCAAGACTAATGTCCAAAATCGATGTCCTTTTGGCACGCGTTCGCGGAGGCGCGGTGACCCCAGGCAATGGCGGCTGCATATCGGAGTGCATGTCGACAGGCAGGCGCGGCGACGAGTTTCCTGACGCACGGAACGAGAAGACCGGTCCATCGCCGTAACGATCGCCATCACGGCGGCCATCTCCAGTGTGGAGAGCCCTACGGAGCTCGAGCACGCGCCGCCTCCACACCTGACTTGTGAGAAAGCAGGCTTCAGCCTAATAAAGCCACAGCTCATTTAGAGCCTGGGGGAATTGTATGAGCTGGAACCCGAGAAGGGTCCTTATCGATCTGCTGAACCAGAACCGGACTGTCAGAGCAGCCAAGGCATTGCGAAACGCCTTGATTGAACGCAACTTCCGTGGACGCGGTGTTGCGGAAGGCCTGAAATTCGCCGACGAAGTGCGGCGAACCGGTGGCCGGAGATTTTGTTTTGTCATTGCCTTCAATACCCCTTGGGTCATCGACGCGATGGCGCGCTCCTGGGAGCTGTATTCGTCCGGAATGACGCTGGTCGTTGTCGACAACTCTTCAAAGCAATCGGCTCGCACCCGTATCGAGGAAATCTGTCGAGCGCGAGGCGTCGCCTACTTCAGCTTGCCCCGAAACTGGGAGCGTCATCCTAACCGGTCGCACGGAACATCCATGAACTGGATCTTCCACAATATCATCCGGCCGATGCAGCCGGAGCTGTTCGGCTTTCTGGATCACGACTGCTTTCCGATCATCCCCGTGGACATTCCCGCGGCGATGGAAGGAAAAGTCGTCTATGGCTCAAAGCGCCGGTCAACTTCGGATCACCAAGCGTGGTTCTTGTGGGCAGGGTTCTGCTTCTTTCGCTTTAGCGCCCTGGAGAACGTGAACATGGACTTTCACCCCCGCTTCATCCACGGGATGGACACCGGCGGAGGCAATTGGGCTGGGCTCTATCGCCTGCTCGGCGAAAACGATGTCGTGGATGTGCCGGCCACTACGGCTCATCTGAACCTCGGCGAGGCCGACTCCGGTCATCAGATGTTGGGCAGCGCCTTTTTGCATATCGGCGGCGCTGGTTACCGGAAGTCGATTAACACCCAGCAATACCGGCGGCTGATCTCCAACTATGTTTGGGACACCTATCTGCACGGCGATCAGAACCGCCTCGTCAAAGAACTTTGACCAAGCTCAGGCTATAGCCTCTCTCAGCCTATAGCCGGCTACTGTGCCGTCCAGCCGCCGTCCATCGGCAAGGTGGTGCCGGTGACCTGCCTGGCCGCGTCCGAACACAGGAACAGCGTCAGCGCGGCGAGCTCGTCGACGGTGACGAATTCCTTGGTCGGCTGGGCGGCGAGCAGCACATCGTGCTTGACCTGTTCCTCGGTCATGCCGCGCGCCTTCATCGTGTCGGGAATCTGCCTTTCGACCAGCGGCGTCCAGACATAGCCCGGCGCGATCGCATTGACGGTGACGCCGTCGAGCGCTGCTTCGAGCGCTACCGTCTTGGTGAGGCCCGCAATGCCGTGCTTGGCCGACACATAGGCCGACTTGAACGGCGAGGCGACCAGAGCATGCGCCGAGGCGGTGTTGATGATACGGCCCCATTTGCGCGCCTTCATGCCCGGCAGTGCCGCCTTGATGGCGTAGAACGCGGCGAGCAGATTGATGCGGATGATGGCTTCCCACTTTTCATCGGGAAACTCCTCGATCGGCGCGACATGCTGGATGCCGGCATTGTTGACCAGGATATCGAGACTGCCGAAGGCAGCCTCGGCCTCATGCACCATGGCGCTGACCGCCGCGCCATCCATCATGTTGGCACCGGAATAGCGGCACTTGACGCCGAAATCCCTCTCGATGCCGGTGCGCTCCTGCTCGATGGCAGCCGCATCGCCAAGGCCGTTGATGGTGACATTGGCGCCTTCGGCGGCAAAGGCGCGGGCGATGGCCAGGCCGATGCCGCTGGTCGAGCCGGTGACGAGGGCGTTCTTCGAAGACAGGAAACCCATGATGATCTCGCAAGAGGTGGGAGGGAACGAACGGGGCCGCCTTTGTGCGCCGCACCATGACAGTGCCATAGCCATATGTCGGTGCGATTACAGGGTTGAAACGGCCGTCGACAGGCCCCTTGGGCGGCTGTCAGGCGGCTGACACGGCACTGTCATGGTGCCGTGCAACATAATCCGGAGCGCATTCGCGCAGTCATTCCTGAACCAGAATGGGGCTACAGCCTTGCAGATCGCCGATGTCGTGAAGCGCGCCTATGCGATGCCGCTGACCAACCCCTCCTTTCCGCCCGGGCCGTACCGTTTCTTCAACCGCGAATACGTTATCATAACCTACCGCACGACGCGTGAGGCGCTTCAGGCGGTGGTGCCGGAGCCGCTGGAGATCGACGAGCCGCTGGTCAAATACGAATTCATCCGCATGCCTGACTCGACCGGTTTCGGCGACTACACCGAGACCGGCCAGGTCATCCCGGTGCGCTACAAGGGCCAGCACGGCGCCTATGTCCATTCGATGTATCTCGACGACGACGCGCCGATCGCCGGCGGCCGCGAACTGTGGGGCTTTCCCAAGAAGCTTGCCAATCCCAAGATCGTGCATGAAGGCGAGGTCATCGTCGGCACGCTGCACTATGGCAGCGTTCTGTGCGCCACCGGCACGATGGGCTACAAGCACAAGGAAGCCGATCATGGCTCTGTCCTCGCTTCGCTGGCCGCGCCCAATTTCCTGATCAAGATCGTCCCGCATGTCGACGGCACGCCGCGCATCTGCGAACTGGTCCGCTACCACCTCACCGACATCACGCTGAAGGAAGCCTGGACTGCGCCCGCCGCGCTCGATTTGCGGCCGCACGTCATGGCCGACGTGGCGCGGCTGCCGGTGCTCGACATCGTATCCGCCGTCCACTTCACCGCCGACCTGACGCTTGGGCTGGGCGAAGTGGTTCACGATTATCTCGCCGACCGCACCTGAGCTGCACAAGCCTTTCAGAGCCCAAACAGAAGTCGGAGACCAAAGCCGTGCTCGAACGCAATCGCAACAAGGAGGCCACCGCCACCATCGCGGAGATCTCGGCGCAGTATGACCGCGTCGCGCTGGTGTTTCAGGGAGGCGGCGCGCTCGGCGCCTACCAGGCTGGGGTGTACCAGGCATTGGCAGAGGCCGGCTGCGAGCCGAGCTGGCTTTCCGGCGTGTCGATCGGCGCCATCAATGCGGCGATCATCGCCGGCAATGAGTCGAGCCGCCGGCTGCAGCGCCTCGAGCAATTCTGGCAGACGATTTCGGGTCGCAAGATCTGGGCCTATACGCCGGAAGGCGACATCTACCGTGATATCCGCAATCGCACCAGTTCGTGGATGACCATGGTCATGGGGCAGCCGGGCTTCTTCAAGCCGCGCAATCCTAACCCCTGGATGGAGCAGCCCGGCGCCGAGGGCGCCACCAGCTTCTACGACACGGCCGAGCTGAAGGAGACGCTGCAAAGCCTGATCGACTTCGACATCCTCAACGACGGCAAGAAGCGGTTGAGCGTCGGCGCGGTCAACGTCCGGACCGGCAACTTCGTCTATTTCGACACCGACAAGGTCCGCATCGAACCGGAGCACATCATGGCCAGCGGCGCGCTGCCGCCGGCGTTCCCGTCGATCCGCATCGAAGGCGAATATTACTGGGACGGCGGCATCGTCTCCAACACGCCGCTGCAATATCTGCTCGACCAGGAAGAGGACCGTTCCTCGCTGGTTTTCCAGGTCGACCTGTTCAGCGCGCGAGGCGTCCTGCCGCGCAGCATGCCGGACGTGCTGTCGCGCCACAAGGACATCATGTATTCGAGCCGCACACGGCAAAACACTGACAATTTCAAACGCATCCACGGTCTCAAGATGCGCCTGCTCGATGCACTGAAACGGGTGCCGAAGGAGTTGCGGACGCCGGCCGAGGAAGCGCTGATCGAGGACTATTCGGACGCCGGCACCGTCAACATCGTGCACCTGATCTATCAGCACAAAGGCTATGAGGGTCACGCCAAGGACTATGAGTTCTCAGGCACCTCGATGCGCGAGCATTGGGAGACAGGGTTGGAGGACACGCAGCGCACCTTGCGCCATCGTGAGTGGCTGACGATGCCGACCAATGTCGACGGTGTCGCCATCCATGACCTGCATCGCGAAGACCCGACGTAGCCAGGCCGGGTATGCCCAACGGTTCAGCGTTGTTGGCCAGGATTCCTTTGAACGGCCATCGCCGACGCTCGAGATTGGCCGACGCCTCCAAACTTCGTCATCCTAGGGCGAAGCAAGGAGCGAAGCGACGCGGCGCAGACCCTAGGATCCTGTGTGTTTTTGCCATGCTATGGTTGAGGTGGGAAGGAGACCGACAGGATCCTGGTCGTCCTTTCGAGGACAGGCCGTGGCATGGCTCGGTCCCTTCCCACCGGTGAACCATCAACCTGAACAGTTGCACGGGGCTGTCAGCAGCAGACCCCGCACCACAGGAAGAGGCGTGGACATGATAATGCAGAACTATGTCGGCTGCGACATCTCCAAGCAGTGGCTCGATTTCTTTGATGAGGCAAGCAGCCGTTGCCAGCGCATCGACAACCAAGCCGATGCGATCGCTGCCTATGTGGCAGGCCTTCACCCCGGCCGAGATTTTGTCGTCATGGAGGCAACAGGGGTCCATGACCGGCTGCTGCGTCATGGGCTGGCCAAGGCAGGCGTGTCGTTCTCGCGGCACAATCCGACACACACTCACCACTATGCGAAGTCGACGGCACGGCGCGCCAAGACCGATCCTCTCGACGCCAGGATGCTGAGCGGCTACGGTCGTCGCTACCACCCTGAAGCCGAGCCGGTGCCGCGCGAAGAAGGTGAGCACCTTCAATCGCTTGCCCGCCACCGCGACCAACTGGTCGATATCAGGGCAACGTTGAAGAAGCAGCGCGCCGATGCCTTCGACGAGATCGTCATGGCCGAACTCGAAGAGCTGATCGCCAGCTTCAACACACGCATCAAGGCGCTCGAGAGCCGGATCGCCGAAACCATTCGTCAAGTCGAGGATACTGCCCGCGACAACGCGCTGATGGTCTCCGTGCCCGGTGTCTCCAAGATCACCGCGCTCTCTCTGCTGGCCCACCTGCCCGAGCTCGGCCAGCGTTCACCCAAGTCGATCACAGCACTCGCCGGCCTTGCCCCCTTCGACAACAAGAGCGGCAAGCTCAATCGCAGGAGTCAGATCCAGGGTGGCCGACCGCGCGTGCGCCGTGCCCTCTACATGGCAGCACTGGGCGCCATCCGAGCCTGTGATCGCTTCCGAGCTTTCTACAGCGCCATCGCAGCCCGATCAGGGTCAAAGAAGCTCGCCATCATTGCCGTCGCAAGGAAGCTCCTCGTCGTCCTCAATGCCATCATCCGAGACAAAAAAGCATTCGCATGAACACAGTTGCCATGCCGTGATCTTTGCCACGGAGTGCAGCGGAGCAGAATTCTGCACCGCGGCAACGCTCAGGAGTCGCGGCATGGATCCTATGGTCTGCGCCGCGTCGCTTCGCTCCTTGCTCCGCCACAGGATGACGAAGCGAAAGGCGTTTCGGCCAATTTCCTAGGCATGTTCCACGTCAACAGAAACGAATACGTCTTCGCCCCTTGAACGCAGTGCTCACTTAAAGAAAAAAGGCAGCGCCGGTCACCCGGCGCTGCCTTTTCTTTGGACGCTTATACGCTCGGCTCAGAACACCTGGCGGAAGATGATGAACAGCACGAAGGCCAGCGTGATCGAGCACGGCAGCGTCAGCACCCAGGCAAGCAGCAGATTGCGCACCGTCGCCCATTGCAGCCCCGAACCGTTCGCCGCCATCGTTCCGGCAACGCCCGACGACAGCACATGGGTCGTCGACACCGGCAGTCCCAGCCGATCGGCCATGCCGATGGTCACCATCGCCACGAGTTCGGCCGCCGCACCCTGGCCGTAGGTCAGATGGCTCTTGCCGATCTTCTCGCCGACCGTGACGACGATGCGTTTCCAGCCGACCATGGTGCCGAGGCCGAGCGCCAGCGCGACGGCGACCTTCACCCAGATCGGGATGAACTTCGTCGCGTTGTCGACGGCCTTGTGATAGTCGGTGACCGCTTTCAGATCGGCCGCCTCCATCGGCAGCAGCTGCTTCTTGTCGATCAGCTTGAGCGCTTCGCCGATCAAATAGATGTCGTTGCGGGCGTTGCTGACCAGATCGGTCGGCACCGTCTCGACCGAGGCATAGGGCTGCAGGCCAGCCGTCGTGTTGTGGATGTAGGTCTGCAGCGCAACCGTCGTCTGGTCGCTCCATGTCCTGGTGCGCACGGCATCCTGGACGGCTGCCTTGGCATCGGTGACGGTGACGCCGGGCTTGGCATATTTGCCCAGCGCCGTTTCGACGCTGACCGAAGCAGACTTGTAGGCTTCGAGATAGTTGATGTCGGGGGTGCGGTTCAGCGCATAGGCCGTCGGCACGACGCCGATCAGGATCAGCATGATCAGGCCCATGCCCTTCTGTCCGTCATTGGAGCCATGCGCAAAGCTGACGCCGGTGCAGGTGAAGATGAGCAGGCCACGGATCCACCATGGCGGCGGCGTGTTGCCCTTCGGCGCCTCGTAGAGCGCCGGATTGCGCACCAGCAGCTTCATTACATAGAGCAGGATCGCCGCGGCGAAGAAGCCGATGATCGGCGACACCAGCAGGGTGACGCCGACATTGGTCGCCTGCGACCAGTCGACGCCGCTGGTGGCGCTGCCGGCGGGCGCCATGAACTGATTGGCAAGGCCGACGCCGATGATCGAACCGACCATCGTGTGCGAGCTCGACGCCGGCAGTCCGAGGAACCAGGTGCCGAGATTCCACAGGATCGCCGCCACAAGCAGCGCGAACACCATGGCGAAGCCCGAGGACGAGCCGACCTGCAGGATCAGCTCGACCGGCAGCAGCGACAGGATGCCGAAAGCGACCGCGCCGCTGGAGGTGAGAACCCCCAGGAAATTGAAGGCGCCCGACCACATGACGGCGAATTCGGCCGGCATCGAGCGCGTGTAGATAACCGTCGCCACTGCATTGGCGGTGTCATGGAAGCCGTTGACGAACTCGAAGCCGAGCGCGATCAGCAAGGCGATGCCAAGCAGGATCCACGGCACGGTCTTGGCCACCGCAAGATCCTGGCTGAGCGCGTAGCCGACATAGGCGATGCCGACGAGCACCAGCACGCCGAAGGCCGGCAGGAACCACTTCGCGCTGCCCGATTGATCCAGCGGATGATCCGGTCTCGGAATGCCCGCCTCGCTAGAAACTATGTCCACCATGTCCCACTCCAGATGCATTGCAGCAAAGAACTGGGAAGACGCTATGTCCGCACGATGAACCCTGTGTGACGCCGGCGAACGCCGCGTTCACGAACAGGCCCGCCGAAAAGCGGGTGGGCGGCGCCTATTTGGCAATCTCGAGCAGGGACGATACCAACAACTGGCGCTCGTCTTTCGACAGGACATCCGAATCGAAGAGGTTCATGCTGCGCAATCCCTCGATGGCGAGATAGCAGATCAACAGCGATTTGAGATCCGGCGTCTCGCCCTTCAGCCGCTCGAAAAGCTGCCGCTTGAAGGTCTTTATCGGCATCATGAAATCGGGATCCTCGGCGATGGCCGAGAAGATCCAGGACGCCGACGGCTGCTTTTCCTCGCAATCATTGGCCGACAGCCTGATGTAGACGGCCAGGGGATTTTCGTCCTTGTCATTTGTGCTGGCGGCTTCCAGCGCGTGCTCGAACTCGCGCAGATAGCCTTCGACCAAACCTTGCATCAATTTGGCCTTGGTCGGGAAATTGTAGAGGAGCCCTCCCTTCGACACGCCGGCACGGCTGGCGACGGCATCCAGCGACAGGCTGCCTGGTCCGGATTCCCGGGCAACATCAGCCGCCGCGGCGAGAATCTTCTCGCGCGAATTCGGTCTTTGGGCTCTCATGGTGCCTCCCATCGCAAGCTTAGGCCCAATTGACAAGACCGTCCAGACGGTACAGGAAGACCGCCATTATTTGAAATCGGGACCCGCAGTCGGTATGTGTCCCGATATCCGCGCTTCGCGCCGGATTTCGACTGAGGGGACTTCCTTGTTCAAGCGCATACTCCGTATCTTTATCATTGTTCTGGTTCTGGCCCTGCTCGTCGTCGTGGTCGGCGGCATCGTCGGCTTCAACTTCCTGCGCGACAACGGCATCAAGCAGTACTTCGCATCGATGAAGCCGCCGGCGGCAACCGTTTCGACGACCATCGCCAAGCCTTCGGCCTGGACGCCAGGCGTCGAGGCGATCGGCACGGTCAAGGCGGTGCGCGGTGTCGACCTGACGGTCGAGACTACCGGTATCGTCAAGGACATCCTTTTCCATGCCAACCAGAAGGTGGCGGACAATGCGGTTCTGCTGCAACTCGATGACGCCGTCGAGCGCGCCGACCTCGATGCACAGAAGGCGCAAGCCGCGCTAGACCAGACCTCACTTGCCCGCGCCATCGAACTGACCAGGCGTGGCGTTGGCTCCGACTCGACGCTGGACACGGCGCGTGCGGCGGCCTCGGCCTCGGCATCCCAAGTCACCAAGCTGCAGGCCGTGCTCGACCAGAAGCAGCTGACGGCGCCTTTCGGCGGCACGGTGGGTATCCCGAAGATCGATGTCGGCCAGTATCTGGCGCCCGGCACCGCCGTGGTGACATTGCAGGACCTCGACACGATGCGGGTCGATTTCACGGTTCCCGAACAGCAACTCGCCTTGCTCAAGATCGGCCAGACGATTCGATTGGGCTTTGGCGGCGAGGACAGGCCATTCGCAGGCGCCATTCGTGGCATAGACCCGAAGATCGACTCGTCCAGCCGGCTGGTGAACATCCGGGCGGAAGTCGCCAATCCCGATGGCAAGCTGACCCCCGGCCAGTTCGTGCAGGTGCGTGTCGAGCTGCCCGAAGAGCAGAACGTGCTGACCCTGCCGCAGACGGCGCTGACGACAAGTCTCTATGGCGACTACATCTTCGTGGTGCAGCCAGCCAAGCCCGCCGAGACAGCGCCAGCTGCCAAGCCGGAGGAAAAACCCGCTGCGCCGGCAGCCGACAAATCGGCTGACGCCAAGCCTGCGGACACCAAGCCGGCCGATGCCATGAAGCCGGCGGCTGATGCAGCCAAGCCTGCCGCCGATGCGGCAAAGCCAACTGATAAGGCTGCCGATGGGGCCAAGCCGGCGGCGGAAGGTGACAAGCCCGCGCTCGTGCTGTCGCAGGTGTTCGTCAAGCCCGGCCGCCGCAATCAAGGCATGGTCGAGATCGTCGAGGGGCTGAAGGCCGGCGACGAGGTCGTCACCGCCGGTCAGAACCGCCTCTTCAACGGCATGTCCGTCGTTGTGGACAACACCATCGACCCGACCAAATCGGCGAACAAGCAGGCCGACCAGCAATGAGCTTTTCAGATCTCTTCATTCGCCGGCCTGTTCTTTCGACGGTCCTTGCTTGCATGATCCTGCTCCTGGGTTTCCAGGGCATCTTCAATCTGTCGATCCGGCAGTATCCGAAGGTCGATGAAACGGCCATCACGATCACCACGGCCTATCCAGGCGCCAGCGCCGATCTGATCCAGGGCTTCATTTCCGCCCCGATCGCCCGCGCCGTCGCGTCGACCGAAAACATCGACTACGTCACCTCGTCCAGCCGCCCGTCCTCCAGCACCGTGACGGTGCAGATGAAGCTCGGCTCGAACCCCGACGTCGCGCTGACCGAAGTTCTGTCCAAGGTCCAGGGCGTGCGCGGCACTTTGCCGGACGCGTCGAAGGACCCTGTCATCGTCAAGGGCACCGGCCAGCAGTTCGCGATGATGTACATCTCGATGCAGAATCCGAACATGACGAAGGAGCAGCTGACGGAGTATATCGAGCGCGTCATCAGACCGCGCATGTCGACGGTCGAAGGCGTCGCCGACGTGCAGATCTTCGGCGCCCAGGAATACTCGATGCGCGTCTGGATCGATCCGGTCAAACTTGCGGCGCGCGGCGTGACCGCCTCCGAACTGCTGACGGCGATCAACAATTCCAACTTCCTGTCGGCGCCTGGCAACACCCAGAACGAGTATGTCGTCTCCTCGATCACCGTGCGCTCGACATTGCAGACGCCGGAGGCATTCGCCGAGCTGCCGCTGCGCTCGACCGACGGCAATGTGGTGCGGTTGCGCGACGTGGCTCGCGTCGAACTCGCCGCCGAGAACACCGATACCAGGGTCTCGTTCAACGGCAAGCCAGGCACCTTCCTCGCCATCTTCCCGACGCCGGCGGCCAATCCGCTGACCACGGCGGCTGCGCTCACCAAGCTGGTGCCGCAGATTCAGGAGACACTGCCGAAAGGCATGACGATCGAGGTCGTCTACGACGCGACCGGGCAGATCAGCGCCTCGATTGAAGAGGTGTTCAAGACCATCGGCGAGGCGGTTGCCATCGTCGTCGTCGTCATCCTTCTGTTCCTTGGCTCCTTCCGGTCGGTGATGATGCCGATCATCACCATCCCGTTGTCGCTGATCGGCGTCTGCTTCCTTTTGTTCGCGGTTGGCTACTCGATCAACCTTCTGTCGCTGCTGGCCATGGTGCTGGCGATCGGCCTGGTCGTCGACGACGCCATCGTGGTGGTGGAGAACATCCATCGTCACATGGAAGAAGATCACATGTCGCCGATGCAGGCTGCGTTCAGCGGTATGCGCGAAATCGCATCAGCCATCGTTGCCATGACCATGACGCTGGCCGCCGTGTTCGCACCCCTGGCATTTACCGGCGGCCTGACCGGCGCGCTGTTCCGTGAATTCGCGGTCACGCTCGCCGGCTCGGTGGTGCTGTCGGGTGTCATCGCCATCACCATCACCCCGATGATGTCGGCACGCCTCTTGAAGTCCGGCACGCCGGGCCGTTTCCAGCGCATTGTCGACGGCACCTTCGCGCGCGTCGAGCATGTCTATGAACGCGCCGTCACCGGATCGCTGAACTATCGCCCGTTGACGCTGATCATCGTGCTTGCGCTTGTCGGCGTCACCGGCTTCATGTTCACCAAGACCTCGAGCGAACTTGCGCCGGAAGAGGACCAGGGCTTTCTGCTCTCGATTGTGACGGCGCCGCGTTATGCGACGTCCGATTACACCGAGACATACGTCAACCAGATCCTCGGCCTGGTGAAGGATATTCCCGAAACACGGGCGCAGTTCTCGGCCGTCGCCTTCGGCGGCACGACAAACAGCGCCTTCGTCGGCTATGCCTTCAAGGACTGGGCGGAACGCAAGCGCAATTCGAAGGAACTGCAGGCTGACATTACGGCCCGTATCGCCAAAGTGGCCGGTGTCGAGGCCTTCGTCTTCGCACCGCCGACGCTGCCGGGCTCCGGCGGCGGCCTGCCCATTTCCATGGTGGTGCGATCGACCGGCGCTTCCTCGGAAGTGTACGAGGTGGCCGAGCAGATCAAGAACAAGGCGCAGGCCTCCGGCCGCTTCATCGTCGTGCAGAATTCGATGGCCTATGACGCACCGGAGGTGACGGTGACCATCGACCGCGACCGCGCCGCCGCGCTGAACCTGCCGATCGCCGATATCGGCCGCACGCTGACCTTGCTGGTCGGCGGCGCCGAAGTGGCGCAGTTCGACCGCGATTCCAACAGCTACGACATCATCCCGCAGGTGCCGCAGGAGTTCCGCGACGACCCCGACAAGCTCGGCGAATATTTCGTACGCAGCGTGACCGGCGAGATGGTGCCGCTATCGGCGGTGGTCAAGATTTCGACCAATGCGGCGCCGGCGGCGATCGAGCAGTTCAACCAGCTGAATTCGTCGACGATTTCGGCGCTTCCGTTGCCCGGCGTCACCACTGGCGACGGGCTGAAGGCGCTGGAGGACATCGCCAAGGAGAGCCTGCCCGACACGTTCTTCATCGATTATTCCGGTCAATCGCGACAGGAAAAGGAACAGGGCAACACCATCCTGATCGCTTTCGCGGCCGCAGTTGTCGTCATCTATCTGGTGCTGGCGGCGCAGTTTGAAAGCTTCCGTGACCCGCTGATCATCATGATGGCGGTGCCGTTATCGATCTTCGGCGCGATCGTGCCGCTCAATCTGGGCCTCGGCACGCTCAACATCTACACGCAGGTCGGCCTGATCACACTGATCGGTCTGATAACCAAGCACGGCATCCTGCTGGTCGAGTTCGCCAACCAGCAGCGTGAAAAGCATGGCATGCGGCGGCGCGATGCCATCATCGCCTCGGCCAAGGTGCGCCTGCGGCCGATCCTGATGACGACGGCGGCGATGGCGCTCGGCGTTGTGCCGCTGATCACGTCCAGCGGCGCTGGTGCCGCGGCCCGCTATTCGATGGGCCTGGTCATCTTCACCGGCATCCTGGTCGGCACCATGTTCACGCTCTTCGTCGTGCCCATGTTCTACACCTTCATCGCCAGCAAGGACCTGCCTCATCTGGCGGAAAAGCCGGACCCCAAGCTGATGCCGGCACTGCCGAGCTAGGACGGTCTAGGGAGTCCCGCCCAGAAATGTGCGGGAATCGATGGAAACAAAAGAAAAGAGGCCGGGAAATTCCCGGCCTCTTTTCTTTTTGGCTGGGCTCGATACCGCCGGTTTGAACTGTACGCAATACCGCAGCGTTTCCGGAGGGAGCTTTGAGGCGCGGCAGCATGCTGCCACGCCACCGTTTCCAGCCTGCTACTTGACGATGACGATGCTGGTGTTGGTCGCCCCGAAGGTTTCGACGAGCTGGTAGAAATCGGCGGCGTTGTCGGGGTGCAGCCGCACGCAGCCATGCGAAGCCGGCTGGCCGAGGCGCTTGATCGCATAGGTCGCGTGCACCGCATAGCCGCCGCTGAAGAAGACCGAGTGCGGCATCGGGGCGTTGTCGTATTTCTTCGAATACCACATTTCATGCATGCGGGTCGGCTTGAACGAGCCGGTCGGCGTCACATGGGCCCGGTCGCCGGTGGAGACTTTCCAGGCGAAGGTCGGCCGGCCGTCGACGGAGACTTCCATGATCTGCTGCGAAAGCGAAACGCGCGCCACGATCTTGTTGGCGGCATGCGCGGCGCCCGAGCCGAACAGCAGTGCGGCACCGGTCAGCGCGGCGGCGGCGATGTTGATGAGCTTGGCGGAAATGGCGGTATGCATGAAGAAAATCCCCTCTCTCTGCCGGTCCAGCCGGCTCCAATTCGATGGCTGCTTATCCCAACGTCATGTTTCGGAGAGATTTCGCAAAATGCTCATTTGTGTTTCGAATCTGTTTCCACTGGTTAACAAACGCCAACCCCATTAGAGCCGTCGGTGGCCCGCCAGCGAGACCCTAGCAAGACCAAGGTCAGGAACATGGGTATCCGTCGCTAAACGAAAGTGCGAATTAGCAGTATTCGAAAGGACCGCCGTAGATCTCGAAACCGAACTGCAACAAAGCGAGGTTTCAAGCGGCATGATCCGGATACGGGCCGCAAGCAAAGTTGACGCAACGAAAACAGCCGGTAACGAACATGGGAACGAAATCGAACGCGCTGTCCTGGCTTTTCAGGATCAGCATCGCGGCAGCGGTCATCGGCGGCGTCGGCACGGTTGCCGGCACCCCGCTGACAAGCCTCGGCGCAATGACTTCAGGCGAGATTTCGACCCTGCACGCCGCACTGTTTTTCGCCACGGTCTGGATTGTTTCCAGCCTGCGCATCGCCCGGCTAAAGGCCCTCTGGCGGGTCGGCCTTAGGCTGACGGGTTTGCGCGGCGCCTCCGGCAACTTGCTGCCGAGAGGACCGAAGGCCCGCGCCGAGACGGGGGGTTCCGTGGGCGGCGCGGGCGCTTCGGGGGTATCCTGAAGCGACCCGCAACAAACCATTTTGGGGAATTGGATTGGTACGATGAAAACGAAATTTGCCGTTTCGGTGCTTTCCGCACTGCTTTACGCCCAGGGCCTGCTCGGCTTTGCCGGCCTTGCCACCGTGCTGCTCAGGGACCGCGCCCACGCTGGCGAGCTGACCATGGGCAGTGACATGCCGGTGGGTCCATCGCTTCTGCTGGTACGCTGAGCGCCAAGAGCGCCGGGGCCGGAGATGGAAAATCCGATGCCCGAAACCAGAGACTGCGTCAGTGCCCGGCAATCAGTCCGCGAATTGCCGCGGCGGATCGAACCGGTAGCCGGCGCCGCGTATGGTGGTGATGGTTTCGGTGTCGAGTTTGCGGCGCAGCCGCACGATGCGCGAATCGATCGAGCGATCGAAGGCATCGGCGTTTTCGGCCGGCGCCGCGGCGATGATGTCGTCGCGCGTCAAAACCTTGCGCGGACTGGCCAGGAACAGCCTGAGCAGCGCCACCTGACCGGGCGAAAGCTGTTCCTCCGTGCCGGAGCGATGCATGACCATCGCCGATCTCAGATCGACGGTCGCGTTCTCCAGCACGATCAGCTCCTGGGTGCCCCTGCCGCGGCGCGAAAGCAGGCCGCCGACACGGGCGGCCAGTTCACGGACATTGAGCGGGCTCTCGACGACGTCGGCCGCACCAAGCTCCAGCGCCAGCACCTTGTCGACAAGATCGGCCGGGCGGCAGATCAGAATGAAATCCGGTCCGCCCTCACCGCCTCCTCCTTGGCCGCCATAACGTCTGAGCAGGTCTCGCCCCTCCGCCTGGCTGAGGCTGTCGCCGACGACGACGACGTCGATGCCCTTTCCCGACAGCAGCGATTCGGCCTCCCAGGGCTGGCGTGCCTGATGCACGTCATGGCCGCGCCGTTCAAGATGGTCGGCGAGTTCGGTCGCGACCACTTCGGCTACCGAAACGAGCGCAATGACGGATCGTGCGGCCATGTTTTCCAACCGTTCCCTGGCAACCCCGATATGAGTGCTGGACATGATGTTTATACCCAATCTACTTTCCACTGAAAGTGGGAGCGAAAGCATCGTGCGGGCAAGAATTGTCATCGTCGAGGATGAGCCCGACCTGAGGGACGCTGTCGCCGAATACCTTGGCGCCGCCGGATATGACGTGGCCACCGCTGAAAGTGCGGCCGCCGCGCGCAGCCTCGTTGAAACGCAGTCGTTTCATCTTGCCATTCTCGACATCGCCATGCCCGGCGAGGACGGCCTCTCGCTTGGCCGCTGGCTGCGTTCGAAACTGCCGATCGGCATCATCTATGCGACCGCGGCCGGCACCGCGCTCGACCGCATTGTCGGGCTGGAACTCGGTGCCGACGACTACATCGTCAAGCCTTACGAATTGCGCGAGGTGCTGGCCAGGGTGCGCAGCGTGTTGCGCCGGGTTCCCCAGCCCAAAGAGCTGCAGGACAAGAGGGCCGGGGCGGATCGCCGTTCCGTTGCCTTCGGCCCCTTCCAGGCCGATCTCGACGGCAGGCTGGTCACCGGCGCCAATGGCGTGGTGATCGACATGGCCAAGAGCGAGTTCGACGTGCTGGAGATTTTCCTCACCCGCGCCAACCGGCTGCTGACCCGCGCCGCTATCTCCGAGGCGATCGGTTTCACCGAAGATCCGGAATCGTCACGCGCGGTCGACATTCGCATCATGCGGCTGCGCAAAAAGATCGAGGCCGATCCCGCCAATCCGAAATTCCTGCGCACGGTGCGCGGCGAGGGCTATATCTTCTCGCTGCCGGCCGGCGACGGCAACTGAGCACCGGGCCAGAAGGATGTGGTTGCTCGCCGGCCGAATTGGCGCGACTCCGGAATGACAGCACAAGATGATCGCTGAAGCAGCAAGCACCGATATGCAAGGGTTCCGGCAGGGCGCGGCGATGGCGGCCGTGCGCGTCGTTCGCCGGCTGCGCGAGGCCGGCGACTGGCAGCGCGAGATGGACGGCATACTGGAAACGCTCTGCCGGGCCATGGATTGCCAGCGCGGCATCCTGTTTCGCTTGCGCGAACTGCCCGGCCAGGGCTTCGCCCAATCCGTCGCCGCCTACTGGATCGACCCTCTTTTCGGCGGCGAACTGGCATCACCGACCGTCATCATGCAATCGATCGTCAATTCCGACCCGCTGCTGGAGCGGCTTGCCGAGGACGAGAGGCAAGGCAAGATCTTCGCCGGTCATACGCGCGACCTCGAAGGCTTTCTGAGGACCGATTTCGAGAAGCAGAACATCAAATCGTTCCTCTCGGTCTCGGTCTTCGCGCACGGCCATCTCTGGGGCACGCTGGCGGTCAATGACTGCATCAACGAGCGTGCATGGACCGACGAGGAAGAGGCGACGCTGCACATCATCGCGCTGGCCATCGGCGACGCCATAGAGCGCTCGCCCTCCGACGCCCACGCCAGCGAGGTCATTCGCCGCACCATGCTGCAGGCCTCGCTCGACGCCATTGTCGTCATCGACGAGACCGGCTCGATCATCGAATTCAATCCGGCCGCCGAGAAGATGTTCGGCTTCCAGCGCAGCGACATCCTCGGCAAGGACCTGCTCGATACGATCGTGCCGATCTACTACCGCAAGGGCTATGCCTCAGGAGCCGAATACATGTCCGGCCGCGGCGCGCCGATGGTCGGCCAGCGGCTCGAGACGGTGACCCAGAATGCCGCCGGCGAAGTGTTCCCGATCGAGCTGACGGCCACCGAGATGCGGGTTGCCGACCGCCGCCTGATCTTCGGCTCCATCCGCGACCTGCGCGACAAATTGCGCGCCGAGGAGGAAATCGGCCGGCAACGCGAGAAGCTGCACCAGAACGAGAAGATGGCGGCCATGGGTTCGTTGCTGGCCGGTGTGTCGCACGAGCTCAACAACCCGCTGGCCGTGGTTGTGGCGCAATCGACGCTGCTGCACGAATTCGCCTCCGATCCGCAAACCAAGGTGCGCGCCGAAAAGGTCCGCGCGGCCGCCGAGCGCTGCGGCCGCATCGTCAAGAGCTTCCTGTCGATGGTCCGCCTCCATCCCGCGGCACAAGCCGAGACCGACCTCAACCAGGTGATCCGGGCGGCACTTGAAGTGACCGCCTATGGCGCGCGCTCAAGCGGCATCATCATCGACACCGATTTCGCCGCAGGCCCGCTGCTGGCCATGGCCGACGCCGACCATGTGACGCAGGTGGCGGCCAATTTCCTCATCAACAGCCAGCACGCTTTGGCTGGCATTGCCGGCGACCGGCTGATCAAGGTGCGGACGTTCCGCAGCGACCGGGATCATCCCTGCTTCTCGGTCGAGGACAATGGGCCCGGCGTGCCGGAAGCGATCCGCGGCCGCATCTTCGAATCCTATTTCACCACCAAGCCGGTCGGCGTCGGCACCGGCATCGGCCTGTCGATCTCGAAATCGATCATCGAGCGGCACAATGGCAATGTCTGGTTCGAGGAAGTGCTCCCGAGAGGCGCGCGTTTCGTCGTCCAGCTGCCGGCCATCGTGGCCGGCCTCGCCACCGCCGGCGACAACCAGCCGCGATCGAGCGGCCTGCGCCATGCCTTGATCATCGACGACGAGCCGGATGTCGCCGGGTCACTCTCCGACATCCTCGAACTGATGGGCATCAAGTCGCGGATCGTGCCGGTCTGGGAATCGGCCGCCGCCACCTTGAGCGGCCATATGCCGCCGGACATCGTTTTTTCGGACCTGCGCATGCCCGGCGTCAGCGGCATATCGATCTATCGTGAGCTGCTCGCCGAAAAGCCCGTTTTGGCGCGGCGTTTCGTGCTGGTCACCGGAGACCTGATCGGTGCCAAAGCCGAAATCGAAGCCTTGCCGGCGCAGCAGCGACCGCAGATTCTGGAAAAGCCGTTCAGCACGCTGGATGTGCGCAGCGTGCTCTCCGCCATCGCCGAACAGGCGGCCTTGAAAGGATAAAAAAGAGGCTCCCGGGGGCGGGAGCCAAAAGGAGCGCACTGGAGGGCGCTCGGGGAGGTCAGAGCATGATCCACAAAACGGGAACGGTTTTCGGGACCATGCTTCGACGGAAATCAGAAAATATTCGGCGTGCCGGTCAACGGCGCGGCATTGGCGATCATGCGGATCGCCCGGCTTTTGTGTGTTCCGGACTGTTCGGCGATGGCGCGCAGGCAATCCATGCTCTCGGCACCCCAGGCCTGGCCCTTGCAGGCGAAGTCGGTCACCGGCACCGGCAGACGCGCGGTCCTGGTCGTCGTCTGCGCGCCGTCGATGAGATTGGCCGGCGGATTCAACGAAGCGAAGGCCGGCCCGATTGTCGGCGTGAACGCCATGCCGACGAAGGCGCAAGCAGCCAGCACCATGAACATCGCCATGGGGTGGTCGCTGGCCCGCTGGCGCAGCGCCAGTTTCGGACGGCGGTCATTGCGCTCTGGAGCCTGAAGGCGGCTCTCGCCGCGGATCGTCTGGATTTTCGCATGCATTACCTTCCCCTTCGCTGAGTTTCTTTTGGCGGCGAAATGAACTTATCCGCGCTTTGTAACGGTGATGGGGTGGCGAAGGATTGGCACTGTAACGAATTCGAAACAACATTGGGGCGAAGTCGGGCAAAATCGGGCATGGCTTCGACGGCGCCGAGGCTCGAGGCGCAACTTGACCGATCTTACCGAACAGTCTTTCGAAAAGATCAGGCTCAGCCCGGAGCTTGAAGCTCGGCAATGATCTTGTGCGCGGCGATGCGCCCGGCAATGATGGCGCCCTCGACATACCCCGGAAACGATGGCGAGAGTTCTGAAGAGACGAGATACACCGGCGGTGCGCCGGCAAGGATCGTTCGCTCGGCGTCTGTCGCTGTAACATCGACAATAAGATCGCTGTACGCGCCGCCGCTCCAGCGATCTCCTGTCCAGTCACGCAAACTGAAATCGATGACGTCACCGGCATCCGGACCAAGGGCTGCCTCCAGCCGGCCGGTCACCTCCGCACGCAGTTCCGCCTCGCCGAGGTCGCGCCAACGCAGCGCGAGCGAGCCGCCGGCGAACACGACGAGCGCCGCATGCTCCGCATCCTTGCCGGCGTCGCAGGCAAACAGCCCCGGCGGCTCGAGCCACATCACCATGCCGCTCAAATCCCGCGCCCGCCAAAACGGTTTGGCATAGCGCACCAGGATCTTGATAGCCGCGCCGCTTTCCCAGGCGCCGAGTGCCCGCCCCAGTCCGGCCGGCAAAGCGGGGGCAAAGGCGAGCTCCGTCACCTTCGCCGGCGGGACGGCAACCAGAACCGTGCGCGCCTCGACGGCACCCCCGGCCGAAACGACAAGAACACCTGGCGAACTGTGCTCGATGCGCGTGACCGGCTCGCTTAGCCGCAACCGATCGCCAAGGTCGCGGGCCAGATCGTCGGCCAGCGAATGCATGGTTTCGCGCACAGAATATTGCAGTTCCGTCACCTCGTTGGTGACCCGCCGGTCATTGTCGATCAAATACCAGAGAGGAATCTGGTCCAGCGCCATGCACCAGAGACCTTCGATCATCGAACGGAACGCCACCCTTGCATCGGCCGAATCGTGCTGGCAGGCAAGCCAGTCGGCGACGGTCAGTCCGGCAATCGAGGCATCGTCCGGATCGATCCCGTTCATGCGCTCGCGGATCGCCATCGCGGCATGATAGGTCCGCTCAGCTCGTTGTGCGGACATCGTCGGCTGGGTGATGAAGTCGCCATCGACATAGGTTTCAACCAGCGTCTTGCCGCGCGCCTCGACCATGGCCATCAATTCCGGCATGTCCTCGCACAGGAACTGGCCACCACTATCGATGCGTTCGCCAAGTCCGTTCAGTCGGGACTCGACGCGTCCGCCGACGCGGTCGCGTGCTTCGAGCAGGATGAAATCGATGCCGGCCTTCTTCATCTCAAGCGCCGCCGACAGGCCGGTGAAACCCGCACCGACGATGACGACATCGGTTCGCTCGAATTCGCCGCCCTCATCCGTGAAGGTCTTCAGCATTGCCGGCTATCCACCCAATCGTATCCGGCTTCCACCGACGAACTATGTCCTTGTCGACATATGCCGGCGGGCCGAACACACCATGCCGCAGGCTGTCTCTAACCTATCGTTTTCTCGAGCATATTGAGCCAGTTGCGATAGGCGATTTTTTCGATCAGCGCGCGGCCGAAACCGCGTGCCGCCAATGCATCGATCAGCTTCGGCAGGCCGGCGACATCGCCGATGACGGCCGGGATCATGGCGCCGTCGAAATCGGAGCCAAGACCAACGCCGTCCTCACCCAGCGCCTGCAGCAGCGAATCGATATGGCGCACCATGATATCGAGGCTGGTGTCGGCATTCATGCGACCGTCCTCGCGCAGGAAGCCGGTTGCGAAGTTCAGCCCGACCATGCCGCCGGTTTCGCGGATCGCGCCGAGCTGCCAGTCGGTCAAGTTACGCGAATGGCCGCAGATCGCGTGCACGTTGGAATGGGTCGCCACCAGCGGCGCATCGCTGAGTGCGGCGACATCGCGAAAGCCCTTCTCGTTGAGATGCGACAGGTCGATCATGATCTTCAACTGGTTGCAGGCCTTGACCAGCGCCTTGCCGGCATCGGTCAGGCCAGGGCCGGTGTCGGGCGAAGACGGGAAGCGGAACGGCACGCCGTGGCCAAAGGCGTTCGGACGGCTCCAGACGATGCCGAGCGAGCGCAGGCCGGCTTCATGCAGCACGTCGAGCATGGTGAGCTCGGGATCGATCGCCTCGACCCCTTCGATGTGGAACACCGCGGCGATCGACCCTTGCGCCATGGCATTGCGCACATCGCCGGCGCTGCGGCAGACGGTGAGCGCTCCGGCCCGTTCCAGCCTGAACAGGATCGAGGCCATCGCGATGGTCGAGGTCAGCGCCTCATTGCGCGGAACCTCGGGCGGCAGCGGTTCGGCGGCGCCCGGCGCCAGGGGCACGGCGCCGCGCCTGGATTTCTCGACAGGCGGCGGAAAGATGGCGAACATGCCCCCGGCGAAGCCGCCGGCTTTCGCGCGTGGCAGGTCGATATGGCCGCCCGATTTCCCCTCGATGAACAGTTTTTCGACGTCCGTGTCTTTCGACTGATGGAGTCTGAGCAACGTATCGTTGTGGCCGTCGAAGACGGGAACGAGATCGGTTTCGGTCATTGGGGGATCATTCGGTTCGTTTGTCGGCGCGGCTAAGATATATCCTATCTACTTAGGCAGGATGCGCCACCCGCGCAAATGCCAAAGCCGCCCCGGTGGGATGGCAGCCGCTTGCCGCGCCGTTTCCAAGCAACGAATCCCTACCGCTTCAGCACGTCGGCCCATTCCTGATGGCGGCGGAACTGGGCGTTGGCGAACGGGCAGAGCGGGATGATCTTCTTGCCCGCCGCACGCGCATCCTCGACGGCGCGGGTGACAAGCCGAAGCCCGGCACCCTGGCCGCGAAAGACGTCCGGCACTTCGGTGTGGTCGATGATGATCTGGTGCTCACCGATCTTGGTGAAAGTCATCTCGGCCTCGGCGCCATCGGGTCCACGCAGGACGTAGCGGCCCTTGGAACCGCGATCCTCAAGTTCGATCTCAGGCAGTTGGTCAGGCATTGCTATGCTCCTTGGGCAGTATCGGCAAAGAACCGCCGTGCCGCCTCGATCTCGTTTGGCCGCACCTCGTGCCCGCCATCGTGCCATTCCACTGTGACATCGGCGCCGTCGGCACGCAAATAGGCCTCGAGCCGCGTGGTCAGGTTCGGCGGGCAGATCGGATCGCGCTTGCCGGCGGTCACCAGGATATGGCGGCCGGCGAGGCTGCCCTTGACCTCAGGTTCGAACGGGATCAGCGGATGCATCAGCACCGACGCGTCGAACAGCGCTGGAACCACGAACACCACCGAGGCCAGGACATTGGCGCCGTTGGAATAGCCGAGACCCAGCACGGCCGATGGCTTCGCTGCTTCAACATGGGCCTTGACGAAGCCCGCCATCTTGGTCGTCGCCCGCGCCAGGTCGTCCATATCGTAGATGCCCTCGGCGGCGCGGCGAAAGAAGCGCGCGGCACCTTGTTCCGACACATCACCGCGCGGCGAGACGATGGTTGCCTGGGGCGCGAGATCGCGCCCCAGCGACAAAAGCTGATTCTCATCGCCTCCCGTGCCATGGAAGACGAACAGCAATGGACCGCCCGGCGAACCGGGCAGCACCTTGTGGATGTAAGCGTCCTTGCTCATGGTCTCAGCCTTCCAACTTCTGCAGATGCTGTTCGAGATAGGGCCGCAGGTGCTGGTGCTGCGTCGGCAGCTTCAGCGCCTCGCCCAGATGAGCGGTATCCTCGTCGCGATCGAAACCCGGCTCGTTGGTGGCGACTTCGAACAGCACGCCACCCGGTGTGCGGAAATAGATCGCCCAGAAGTAGTCGCGGTCGATCACCGGCGTCACCCCATAGCCGGTGTCCATCAACGCCTTGCGTACTTCCAGCTGCCTGGCGCGGTTCTCGACCGCGAAGGCGACGTGATGGACGGAGCCGGCGCCGAGGTCGGCGAAGGCAGTGCTCGGCAGCGATTCGATGTCGATGACATCGGCGCCATTGCCGTTCTTCACCGCCAGCCGCCTGAGATTGCCGGACTTGTCGACTTCCTCATAGCCCATGAACTTCAGCAGCTCTTCCGTGGCGCCGCCATCCTTCAGCCTGAGCGACACGGAATGAAAGCCTCGGATCGCCTCATCCGTGGGAACGCCGCCTTTCGCCCAGGGTGCTCTGCTGTCGCTCTTGCACTCGACCAGCGCGAAGCCGTCACCATCCGGTCCGGCAAAAGCCAGGCGCTTCTCACCGAAGGTTTCTTCGCGCGAGAGGCCGGTGACGCCCTCATCGGCAAAGCGTTTTTCCCAATAGCCAAGCGTGCCTTCCGGCACCGAGTAGACGGTGGTTCCGACTTCCCCGACCCCATGCCGGCCCTTGCCGATGTCGGGGAAGGGGAAATAGGTCATCACCGAACCCGGCGTACCGGCCTCGTCACCGTAGTAAAGATGGTAAACATCGGGCGCGTCGAAATTGACGGTCTTCTTGACCCGGCGCTGACCGAGTTTCCTGGTGAAGAAATCGTTGTTCTGGCGGGCATCCCTGGCCATCGACGTGACGTGATGCAGGCCCTTGATCTGGTCGAGCATTGTCTCGCTCCTTCCCTTGGTACATGTGCGGCCCTCGCCGCTGTCCACGCCAATATGAGGACCAGGGCAGTTTCCGCAAAGGCGGCAAACACAGAATGGACTGTGTCATAAAAGTGAACGATGGAACAAGGTTCGTTCACCAATTGGCTCGCAGGTCAGACTTGCGCCAAGGCCAGAATTCGGTTCCATAAACGGCGTTCGACATCCCGGGACAAAGGTATCGTGAGTGACTGGAAAAGCCAGGCGGCCTAACATTCTCCTGATCACATGCGACCAGTGGCGCGGCGATTGTCTGTCCGCCGCCGGTCATCCGGTGGTGCGAACGCCGAATGCCGACGCTTTGGCCGCGGAGGGCGTGCTGTTCAAGCGGCATTATGGCGGCGCGGCGCCCTGCTCGCCCGCCCGCGCCTGCCTCTACACCGGCCTCTACCAGATGAACAACCGCGTCTGCCGCAATGGCACGCCGCTCGACGCTCGCCACGGCAACATTGCGCTTTCGGCTCGCGCCCTGGGCTATGATCCGACGCTGTTCGGCTACACCGATGTGTCGCTCGATCCGCGCCTGCTGGCGCCGGGCGATCCGCGGCTGCAAAGCTATGAAGGCGTGCTGCCGGGCTTTACGGTGCGCCAGTTGCTGCCCGAGCATCAGAAGCAATGGCTATCCTGGCTGGAGCTGCAAGGTGTCGACGCCAGCGCCGGATCCCCCGACATCCATCGCCCGGTGGCGGACCGCGCGGTCGGGACCACTGTCGGCAACGCGCCGCCCGTCTACTCCGGGCAACAAACTCCGGCGGCCTTCCTGACCGGCGAATTCGCGCGTTGGCTTGGCGAACAGGAGCACGCCGCGCCGTGGTTCGCGCATCTTTCCTTCATCAGCCCGCACCCGCCCTTCATAGTGCCGGAGCCCTACAACACAATGTACGATCCGGCTGACGGCCCGGCCTTCCGGCGCGCGGCAAGCTGGCAGGAGGAGGCGGAAAACCATCCCTATCTAGCCTATGATCTCGGCCGGCAGAAACAGATGAAATTTCGCCCCGAAGCCAGAGGCAAGGTGCACGACTGGAGCGAAGACGATTTTCGCGTCCTCCGCGCGATCTATTACGGCATGATTTCCGAGGTCGACGCCCAGCTCGGCCGCATCTGGCAAGCGGTCAAGGCGGCCGGCGCGTGGGACGACACCATCATCGTGCTGACCTCGGACCATGCCGAGATGATGGGCGACCATTTCATGCTGGGCAAGGGCGGCTATTTCGACGGCAGCTACCACATTCCGCTGATCATCCGCGATCCGCGCCACGGCAAGGCGGCCGGCGGCAAGGTAGACAGCTTCACGGAAGCGGTCGACATTTTGCCGACGTTTCTCGACCTGCTCGGCGAAGAGCCCGCGCCGCATCTCGACGGCAGGTCGCTGAAGCCGTTCCTGAGCGGGGAAACCCCTGCGGCGTGGCGCGATGCCGCGCATTGGGAGTTCGATTTCCGCTCGGTTGCCGCGGGCGAGGCCGAACGCCATTTCGGCATCGCCTCACGCCAATGCAATCTCGCCGTTATCCGCACGGAGCGTTTCAAATATGTGCATTTCGGCGGCAACCTGCCGCCGCTGCTGTTCGATCTGGAAAACGATCCGGACGAATTGGACAATCTCGCGGCCGACCCCAGCCATCTCGCCGTGCGTCTGGAATTCGCCGAACGGCTGCTCGCCTGGCGAGCTGAACATCTCGACCAATCGCTGGCACTGGCCGAATTGACCGAGAACGGCCTCGTCGGCCATGCCGCTGGCCTGCCTCCATGCCACACATGAACACAGGCCCGCATCGTTGCCGGCGCGGGCCTGTATCCGACTGGGTGGAAACTACCTGACGATCATGCGCTGCTGATCGCGCTTCTCGGCATAGCTGCCCTTGTCATAGGCGGTTTGTGCCTCGAGCTGTTCCTTGGTGAAGGTCGTGTACAGGTATTTGTTGCCCGCCTTGTCGGTCATGAATTTGAGATTATCCATGCCGACCGCGACTTCCTTCTCGCCAATGCCGAGGAAGCCACCGACGTCGACGATCACCGCATCGGCCTTCTTGTCGGGCGCAAGCACGACATCGCCGATCTCGCCGACCTTGGCGTCGTTGGCGCCATAGACAGTCGTGCCCTTGAGGTCATCGGCGCGAATCTCACCAACCGGCATCTCGGTCAGCGTCGACTTGTCGATGGCTGCGGTCTTTGTCTGGTCCGGAGCCGAGGCATCGGGGGTCGTGGGCGCCGGAGCCTGTGCCGTCTTGTCGGACGGAGCGGCGGCAGGGGCTGCGGCAGGCGCGACTGCTGCCGGCGCATTCGAAGCCGTCGTTGCCGGCGCCGGGTCATAGGCCTTGCGGTTGAAATCCGGCTGCGCCTGCAATTCTTCCTTGGTGGTCTGGGCGACCAGCCAGCGGTCGCCATTCTTCTCGGCCCACTGCGCCTTCGAGAAGTCATAGGTGACGTTCTTGGCGCCAAGGCCTAGGAAACCGCCGACGCCGATGACCAAGTACTGCGCCTTGCCATCCTTGGTCAGCACAATGTCGTTGACGTCGCCGATGTTCTGGGCGTCATCGCCGGTGCCGTTGTAGACGTTTTCCCCGATGATGTTGGTGGCGAGATTGCCATCGGCGCGCTTGACTGGTTCTGCCGAAGCGGCGTTCATGTCGACAGGCTTTTGCGCTGTGTCCGTCGTCGCGGGTGCTGCCGGCGCTGTTGCGTCGGTCGATGCCGCAGGTGCTGGGGTCGGGCTGTAAGGCTTTTTATCGAATTCTGCCTGCGCCGTCAGTTCGTCCTTGGTCGTCTGGGCCACCAACCAGCGGTCGCCATTCTTTTCGGCCCACTGCAGTTTGCCGTAGTCGAAAGCAACGCTTTTGGCGCCGACACCCAGAAAACCGCCGACGTCGATGACAACGGATTTCGCCTGCCCATCCTTGTCGAACACGACGTCGCTGACCTTGCCGATGTTTTCGGCATCGTCGCCGGTGCCGTTGTAGACGGACTCACCGATGATGTTGGTGACGATGCTGCCCTCTGCGCGTGGCACAGGAGCGGCGGCGGGCTCCTGGACGGCGGGCGTGGCAGGCGCCGTATTTGTTGCGTTCTGCGCATAGGCGCCGGTCGCGACAAAGGTTGCGAGCGCCGTCGTGGCTAAAAGATTGCGGATCATGGTAGTCTCTCCTCGTGCCTGATCTCATGCGCCGCGTCTTCCTTGGGGAACGCGGCATCTACAGGTTCACAACGTCGTGACCGGGTCAGTTGTTCCGACAAAGCGCTGCGGTCCGGGAACGAAACCACGGAAATTATTGAGCCGCTGGGGTAGTCACCCCGCGGCAAGGGGAACCTTTCTGTCGACGCCGCGTTTCAGCCGTTGGCTGGGTACATCCCGGCCGCCTTTTGGCTGACCTGGTGGAGCGGGGCATGAGATTTGCAGCGGTGCTGAACCGGGACGGCGGCACTTTGCGCACCACCGACCTCGCCGCTTTCTCCGACAGGATGCATCAGACGTTGGAAACGGCAGGCCACTCGCTCAACATCGAAATTGTCGCCGGCAAGGATGTGGTGGAGACGCTGGACAACGCCGCTTCGCGTCGCTCGGTCGACATCGTGCTGGCAGGTGGCGGCGACGGGACCATTTCCGCCGCGGCCGCCCGACTGATGGGCACGAAGAAGGCGCTTGCCATATTGCCAGCCGGCACCATGAACCTGTTCGCACGCGGGTTGGGCATTCCGCAGTCGCTCGACGGGGCGCTGAAATCCTTCGCCGACGGCGAAATCATTGCTGTCGATGTGGCGACGGCCAATGGCCAACCTTTCGTGCACCAGTTCTCGATCGGCATGCACGCGAAGATGGTGCAACTGCGCCAGAAGATGGAGTTCGGTTCGCGGTTGGGAAAGATCCGCGCCTCGGCCAAGGCGGCTTGGGCAACGATCAACAATCCACCTGCGATGAATGTGACGCTCAGCATCGGCGATGCCGAAATGGCGGCACGCATCACCGGCATCGGCATCACCAACAACTTATTCGGTGAAGGCCATCTGCCTTATGCCGACAATCCTGCGGGCGGCGTGCTCGGTGTCTATGTCACGGTGGCGAAGCAGCGCGCCGAACTGGTCAAGTTCTTCTTCAACATGGCGCGCGGCAAATGGCGCGACAACGAACATGTCGAAATCCACCAGACAAACAGAACGGTGCTGAAAATCCATTCGGGCAGCCGCAAATTTCGCGCCGTCATGGACGGCGAACTGGTCAGGCTTGACCGTGAAACGGTAATCGAGATCCAGCCTGGCGCACTGAATGTATTGGTTCCGGCGAGCGCGGCCCAGTCGAGAGCCGCCTGATGAGGTGCGACGCAACGGACAGACCGGCTTTACCCGGCAGGAGCCTGCTCGGTGGTGTTGGGCGGTGTGGGGACATGCTGTTCATCGCTGTTAGGCGCCTTGATCAACACACCATAGATCTCGGCAATGCCCCATGCAGCAAACACCAGAAGCAGTGCGGCGATCAGGATCCGAAATCCATGCCAGCCCCATCGCCCCTGCCGCGCCTTGTTTTCTGGAATGATCTTGGCCATGCTCGATCCCTGTCTCATTCTGCACCAACTGGCGCGCCCGGCAAATCATGGTCGGGTAACGGTTCCTCGCTAGGATGGTTCCGGAAAAGCGTGCTGGCCTTGCAGCAGCGCAAGCATGCGGCGACGAAGACCGGGACGAGGCAATTGGGGTGATTGGCAAGACGCAAACAGCACCCGATCTGCCGGCCGAAGTTGCGCTAGCAGTCATGGATATCGACCGGCTGGCCGTGCTGCACGGATTGGAGATGCTGGATACGGCGGCCGACCCCGATTTCGACCGCGTCAGCAGCCTTGCCGCAGCGGTGATGCAGGTGCCGATGGCCCTGGTCACACTCGTCGACCTTGAACGGCATTGGTTCAAATCCTGCTTCGGCCTGGACGAGACCGAAACCGCGACCAACGTCTCCTTCTGCGCCCATGCGATTGCCGCCGGCGACGAGCCGATGGTGGTCGTGGATGCAACGGCGGACCCCCGTTTCAAGACCAACCCGCTGGTCACCGGAAAGCACCATGTCCGCTTCTATGCCGGCGCGCCGATGATCGTGGCAGGTGCCCGCATCGGCACGCTGTGCGTGCTCGACCGCGAGCCGCATGGTTTTCCATCCCGAGCCGAGCTCGACCAGTTGAAGGCGCTCGCCGGCCTCGCCGCCAGCCTGTTCACCCTAAAGGACGCAACCCGCAGCGGCGCGATCGCCGAGGCCGCACTTGCGCGCGAGGAAAAACGACGCGCCATCGCACTCGATGCGGCCTCGCTCGCCAGCTGGGCATGGGATATCCGCACCGATGTCATCGAATGCGACACATTGATGTCGGAGCTGTTCAACCTGCCGCGCTCCAACCGGCTGCGCGCACGCGACATCCTCACCGCCATCGATCCGCGCGACGTCTACCAGACCGAAACCCGCTTTCGCGACGCCTTGACCGGCAGCGACGACTATTTCGGCGAATACCGGGTGAAGGGCTTTCACCCGCCGCGCTGGCTCGCCACGCGCGGCCGTGTCATCGAGCGTGACGGCGACGGCAAGCCGACATTGATCTTCGGCGTCAATTACGACATCTCCGAGCGCAAGCTCGGCGACGAACGGCAACGGCTGCTGCTGCGTGAACTCAACCATCGCGTCAAGAACACTCTGGCGACCGTCCAGGCGCTGGCAACCCAGACCGTGCGCCATGCCCGCCAGCCAAGCCAGTTCCTCGAGGCCTTCGGCGCCAGGCTTCAGGCCTTGGGCATCGCCCACAATCTGTTGTCGGACCGCGAGTGGCGTGGCATCGGCATCAGTGAACTCGTCCAGATCGAGGTCAGACCTTTCGAAACGGCCGAGCAGCCGCGCATGACGATCTCCGGCGACGACCTGCTGCTGTCGCCCGACCAGGCCGTCGGGCTTGGCCTGATCCTGCATGAACTCGCCAGCAACGCGCTGAAATATGGCTCGCTGTCGGTGCCGTCAGGCAGGGTCGACCTCGGCTGGAGGACGCAAGGCAGGAAGGATGCCCGGCGTCTTGTGCTGACCTGGCGCGAAAGCGGCGGGCCGCAAGTCGCTCCGCCGGATCGGCAAGGCTTCGGCTCTATCCTCATTCGCCGCAGCCTGGCCAAGGTCATTTCCAGCGAAGTGACCCATGAATTCCGGCCGGAAGGCGTGTTTGCCGAAATATCGATGCCTCTGGAAGAGCTGTCGAAGTGATCTCCCAACAGCTCTATGTCCGCTCGCTCTCATCCGGATCGTCGGATTTCACATTCTCGCGGTAGATGGCGTAGGCCGCGAGCGCCACGGCCGGCCCCAGAATAGCGCCGAGACCGCCTTTTCCCTTGAGCAGGCTCGGCAGCACGGCGAGTGCGGCGGTGACGCCGATCGCCTTCATGTCGGCATTGCGGCGCTGCGCCCGGCGCCGGGCGCGCGAACCTGCGGATATCCGGTAGATCAGCAGGATAAGTCCGGCGAGCACCAGGAAACCGGCGCCAAACCCCAGCGCGGCGGCAAGCGACCCGTAGCGCATCGCCGTCCAGATATAGGCGGCCCCGACCAGAAAGCCGAGACCGCAAAGCGCAGCGGCCATGGCGATCACATAGACGATTGCCGCCGTGCGCGCCCGATGAACGGCGGCCACGGTTTCCCCCGAGGCGAGGCCCGAGATCAGGGTTGCCAACATTCCCATCTGTAGCGCGACTAGCGACGCGCGATGAGCGCGAAAAGGAAGCCGACGCCAGCGGCGATTGCCAGTGACGTCACCGGCTTTTCACGCACGCTTGCCATCATCTGCGCTTCGATGTCCTTGGCATTGCTGCGCAAGCTGTCAAAGGCTGCTTCGCCCTGCGCGCGCAACTGCTCGACCCCTTCTGTCGCTGCACGGCGCGCGGTGCCATAGCCATGCTCGCCGGTCTTGGCCAGTTGTTTGGTGAGCTTGTCGATGTCGGCCTTCAACTGCCTGATGTCGGCTTCCAGGTCCGCATTTGCACGGGCGTCGGTTGCGGTCTTTCCTGCGGCAGTGGCCATGGCTTAACTCCTTGTGATTGCTCGGTTTCAAACGCGCTGCGCGCCTCATGGTTCCGGCACTGCGGACAAAGTAGCCGAAAACGCATCAGCGCGCACCCGATCCGCCGGCTTCGCAAAAAGACGCTTCCTCAGATTAATGGCCGGCGCGCCTCGCCCAGCCCTTCCCAGCCGGCGAGCCGCTTGAGCCCTTCATTGTCGGAGACCGCGCAGCCGCCGTCGCGCCAGACGATCAGCTTGCGATCCATCAGCTTGCGGATCGTCTTGTTGGTGTGAACCAGCGACAGGCCGAGCGTATCGGCAATGTGCTGCTGCGTGATCGGTATCTGGACGGATTGGCTGCCATTCAGTCCGACGACCTTGGCCCGGCTACCGATGAAGGCGATGAGATAGGCGGCGCGCTCGATCGCACTGCGGCGCCCGAGGCTGAGCAGATTCTCGTCCAGCATCCGCTCCTCGCGCGATGCGATCCAGGTGATGTCGTAGGCCAGCCCGGGATGATTGCGGTACAGCTCGTGCAGATATTCGCGCTCGAAAACACACAGCAGCATCGGTGAGAGTGCCTCGACGGAATGCTGCATCTCGCCCAGCACACTGCCTTGCAGGCCGATCAGATCCCCGGGCATGAGATAATTGAGGATCTGGCGACGGCCGTCCCGCAGCAGCTTGTAGCGAAACGCCCAGCCGGAGAGCACGGTGTAGAGATGGGCGCTATGGCTTCCCTCCACCAGCACCGTGTCGCCCTTATCGACCGCGAGTTCACCCTTCTTGAATTTGCTGATGAAGGCCAGCTCCTGTTCTTCGAAGTCGCGGAAAACCGGCAACGGCCGCAATGGGCAGTTCTCGCAAGGATATTGGCGGCTGGAGAAAGCGTTATTGTTCTGGACTGACATTTCGCCCCCTTCGAAAGCCCGCTCGACCCCCTTCGAAAGCCGCTCTTGGAGAGCCGCGTTTCAACGCGTTGCAAGGATTGAGGTTCCGCCCGCTGGCCACATGTCTTTTTTAAATGACAGCAAGCCAATTAGCGATCATGACTCCGGCGTTTCAAGGAGTCTTTGCCTGTGCCCACATTGCTTGACGGATTGCGGATTCTCGTTTTGGAGGACGAATTTCTCATCGCCATGGATGTCGAGCAACTTTGCCGCGATCATGGCGCCGATGAGGTGGTGATCGCCCGTGACCTGACCGAGGTCGATGGCCGGGAAGTCGCCACGCGATTCGATGCAGCCATTGTCGACTTGATGCTGGGCGGCGCCTCGACGATCGATTTCGCTTCCGGGCTGCGCGCGGCAGGCATACCTTTCGTGTTTGCGTCCGGCTATTCGGATGCCGATGAAATCAAGGCATCGTTTCCGGGCGTCAGGCTGGTTGGCAAACCCTACTCAGGCGAAGACCTGGTGCAAGCGGTCGCGGCGGCCTGCGGACGCGCTTGAGACGCGATCGCGGTCAGCTCGCCGGCGAACTCGTTACCTGGGCCGAAATCGCGTCCGGACCATACTCGTCCTCACCTGATATTTTCAGGATCTCCTGCAAGCGGGTACGGGCTCGGCTGACGCGGCTCTTGATCGTCCCCACCGCGCAGCCGCAGATCTCCGCGGCCTCCTCGTAGGAGAAACCAGATGCGCCGATGAGGATGATGGCTTCGCGTTGGTCCTCCGGCAACTGCTCCAGCGCCCCGCGAAAGTCCTTCAGGTCGAGTTGACCGTGCTGGGCCGGATGAACGGCAAGCCTGGCCGTCATGATACCGTCGCTGTCCTGCACTTCGCGCCCGCGCTTGCGCATTTGCGAATAGAACTCGTTGCGCAGGATGGTGAAAAGCCAGGCCTTGAGATTGGTGCCGGGCTGGAAGCTCTCATGCTTGTCCCAAGCCTTGACGAGTGTTTCCTGGACGAGGTCGTCGGCTTTATCGGCATTTTGCGTCAGCGACACGGCAAACGCGCGCAGACTTGGGATTGCCCCAAGCAGATCAGTCTTGAAGCCTTGTGAGACCGCGGCCATGCCTCAGTCCTTCTTCTGTGCGGGTTCAGCCTGTTCCAGTTGGCTAAGCAACTGCGAAAAGCGATCCGGCACATCGTCGGAGACCAGCGCGTCGTAATATTGTTTGAGTTTGCGTCCGATTTCGGAGTTCGGCCCAAGAGCGTCACCAGAACCGTTCCGGCGCCTGCTCTCGGCGCCAGTCAGAATATCTTTCGTCATATCCTTCATTTTGCCCTTGTATTCCCAGCGCTCAAGCCGCTCTTGCCGTACTCAACACAACGCAAGCGGCGCCCTCGTCTGGTTGCCCATCCCCACCACAAACGCCACTCCCCGGCTTTTGTTCCGTCGAGGTGGAACTTTTTCAAAAAATCGGCGTTATCAGGGCTTGCAGTCAGCTTGACCTGCTACGCAATCGCGTCATTCTGAGGGAGACGTCTTACCATGAGCTTATCCGCCACCATCGCACCACATCTGCCCTTCCTGCGCCGCTTCTCGCGGGCTGTTTCCGGGTCGCAAGAGAGTGGTGACGCGCTGGTCGCTGCGATGCTTGAAGCCATCATCGCCGATATCGAGATATTTCCCGAAGCATCGAGCGACCGCATCGCGCTGTACAAGGTTTTCGCCAAGCTTTTCACATCGGTCGCCATCCGCGTTCCACAGGAACAGGCGCAATCGGCGTGGGAACAGCGCACCGCCGCCAATCTGAATGCGATTGCACCACGGCCCCGTCAGGCCTTCCTGCTCGTGGCGGTCGAAGGCTTCAGCGAGGAGGAAGCGGCTGAGATCCTTGACGTCGGTGACCAGGAGTTTTCAGAGTTGCTTGCCCAGGCGAGCAACGAGATATCCCGTCAGGTGGCAACCGACGTTCTGATCATCGAGGATGAACCACTGATCGCCATGGATATCGAAGAAATGGTCGAGAGCCTCGGGCACCGCGTCGTTGGAACGGCGCGCACCCATGCCGAGGCAGTGATGATGTTCGGCAAGACGCGGCCGAAGATGGTGCTGGCCGACATCCAGCTTGCCGACGGCAGTTCCGGCATCGAGGCCGTGAACGAAATCCTGTCATCGACGTCGGTGCCGGTCATCTTCATCACCGCCTTCCCCGAGCGCCTGTTGACTGGTGAACGACCGGAACCGGCCTTCCTGGTCACCAAGCCGTTCAATCCCGACATGGTCAAGGCGCTGATCAGCCAGGCACTGTTCTTTGACCGGCAGGCGAAAGCAGCCGCATAGTCGCGAATTGAGGAGTGGAGGAATTGACGAACCGAAGGCGATAGCCTCGCTTGCCGATTTCTCCAGATCATCAAATCGTCAATTCATCAATTCCTCAATTCTTCACTTCGGGCCGCCTGATGCACGCATCGCGCGGTGACGGCTAATTTCCTGCGCGTCCTGCTCGAACGATTGCAAGCACGGTCTTTTTCGGCAAAGGGTGGGAACAAACCGCAACCACCGACGTTTTCATCGCACCATTCGAAGGAGATGGATCATGCTTTACTGGGCGCTCGTATTTTTCGTCGTGGCGATCATCGCCGGCGCGCTTGGTTTTGGCGGTATTGCAGGCACGTCCGTTGGAATTGCCAAGATATTGTTTTTCATCTTTCTCGCCTTCCTGATCATTTCGCTTCTTGCGGGCCTGTTCAAGCGGGCTTCGTAAGGACGGACGGCCGAACACTGGAAGCCGCACCCCTCAAACGGTTTCCAGCCACCGCCGGGCGGTGTCCCTCAAAGGACGCCGTCCGGCGGACCGTTTTTGGCGGCGGGTTTTCCGGAAACCTGTTTGGAACCCATTCAACGATGAGCCGTTCAGCCTGAATTGGGTGGACAGATTGGCCGATGGGTTCCAGGACCGGAAACAGGAAAGACGCCGTGCAAAGCGATGAAGTCATCGCCCTCCATCCCGCCGACAGCGGCATGCAGCTCGGTCGTGCTCTTCTTCACGCGTTGCACAATGCCGGCATTTCCGTTCTCTACCAGGATCGCGAGATGAAAACCGTATGGGCGCGCAACATGCGTGCGCCCTGGGTTTCGGACACCGCCGACAGCATCGGCATCCTGCCGGAGGCGCAGGCCGACCGCATCGGCGCGGCCAAGCGCGACGTCATTGCATCCGGCAACCCTCAACGTCTCGAGATCAGCGTTCCCGTCGAGGATGGCAGCCGCTGGTTCGAGGTGTGGATCGATGCCGATCACGGCGATGGTGGCACCGTGCAAGGCGTCGTCACCACGATGGTCGAGACGACGGAGCAGAAGCGCCGCGAGCAGACCCTGACGACGCTGTTGCGAGAGGTGAGCCATCGCTCCAAAAACCTGCTGGCGATCATCCAGAGCATAGCCACCCAGACCGGCCGCTACTCCGACAGCATCGGCGATTTCCTGACACGCTTTCGCGGCCGGCTGCAATCGCTGGCCTCGTCCCAGGATCTCGTGACCTCTTCCAACTGGCGGGGTGCAGCACTTCGCGAACTCGTATCGGGCCAGGTTGGCCGCTATGGCGGCGATCCGGTTCGGAGCCTGAGGTTTCAGGGGGCAAACCCCTATCTCAATCCCAACGCTGCCCTGCATATCGGCCTTGCGATGCATGAACTCGCCGTCAATTCGGTGAGCTACGGCGCCCTGTCGCGGCCCGGCGGGTACGTCAACGTTACAGCCAACCTGACCGCCGACGACACGGGAACCTCCCTGTCCCTGACATGGGCGGAGGCAATCGGAGCCGGTGATGTCAGGCGTAGCGAGAAGCGCTTCGGCAGCGTCGCACTCGAACGGGTCGTGCCGGCGTCACTGAACGGAACGGCGACGCTCGAAATCGCGGCTGGCCGCCTTGAATACCGCCTTGTCGTTCCGCACGGCAATTTCGAGACGGATTGAGCGACCTTCCTTAACCCGCCGTTCACCATAAAAGCAGATGCTGTTTTTCCCGGATACCGCTGGAACTTGTTGCATCACCGAACATTTCCGCAGCAGGATTTGCAGCATGGTGGGAGGAATGCCTTGACGGTTGCCGACATGAACAGACTGGAGCAGGCCGCCCGGATTTCCATGGGCGAGTTTGAGGACTCCGAGGCTTCCGCGCCACCGCTGGCTCCTGTTCCCAACGGAGCTTTGCGCCTTGTTGCGCTGGCCTTGGTGGCGGTGATCATGGCGGTCGCCCTGCACCAACTGGTCTACTAGGCCACGTCGTTTCGGCCGGTGGCCGAATCGGCTGTAGCGCCATCTTATTTCCCCGGCCGATCAAGCCAACCAGGAACTTTGGCGAATGTAGACCGTTACTATGGCGAGAGGACTTCTCGCCATGGAACATATCGCTGCATTGTTGCTGGTCATCGGTTGCTCGAACACGATGGCCGACTGCCGTGAACTCCAGGTGCCCGTAAGCGTTTTCGCGACGGCCGAGCAATGCGTGGCCGAACGCCCATTTGTCTTGGGCGACGTGCAAGGGCAGGCTGACCACATCGTCGCCAAATGCCTTGCGGTCGATCCGGCGCTTGAGGACGACTATGATCAGATCGTCTGGAATGTGCGCGCCGATGGTACGCTTGACGCGTCTTTGGCAATTTCCAGCCTGGTAATGGCATCGAACACGATACGCCCAGAAAAAGACTATCTTCACCAACAATAGATTGCAGCAGCAAAGGCCGTCATTTCATGCTAGATGGCAGCTGGAGCTTTACGAAGTGAGGACAAAAAGTGAGGAGTGACTCTATGCGGAAGATGATTATTGCCCTGGTTGCGGTGGTTGCCGTCAGCGGCTGCACAACGACCGAGCAGGACGTGGTTGGCGGCGGCTTGATCGGCGCCGGTGTCGGCGGCTTGGTCGGCGGCGGCAAGGGCGCGCTGATCGGCGCGGCTGTCGGTGCCGGATCGGGCCTGCTGGTTCGCAAGCTGCGGGATGGCCGTTGCGTGTACCGTGATCGTCGCGGCACCTACACGGCTCGCTGCAACTAATCAGCGATGATAATCTAGCCATCGATCCGGAGACCGGTCTGCCGGCCTCCGGATTTTCTATGTTTGGATGCTTGATCCTGGCCGCCTGACGATCACCGTCAGCTTGCCAGCGGGATTTTGATTTCCACGTTCAGCCCATTGGCCTGGTAATCGCGTTTGATCGTACCGCGCAGTTCGCGCGTCACGTTGAGGTCGATCAGCTTGGTGCCGAAGCCGGTTTTGTCGGGCGCTTCGAGTTTCTTCTGCCCGTTTTCGCGCCAGTTGAGAGCCAGCAACCTGTCGCGCCCGCGCCCTTCGACCGACCAGTCCACCTTCAGCGCTCCAACGGAATTGCCGGCTTCGCCGTACTTCAGCGCATTCGTCGCCAGTTCGTGGAAGGTCAGGCCGAGCGCTTGCGTTGTGGTTTCGTCGAGCAGCACCTGTGGTCCCGACAACAGCTCAGCGGGTAGCTCCTTGCCGAACACCTGACCCAGCTCGATGCGCAGGAGATCGCCAAGATCGGCCTTCTGCCAGCGTGAGCGCGTCAGCATGTCCTGGGAGGCCGCCATCGCCTGCAGCCTAGCCGAGAAGGACGCTGAAAACTCGTTGACGTCGGTCGCCCGCGATGCCGTCTGACGCGCGATCGCCAGCACCCTGGTGATCGAATTCTTGATGCGATGCTTCATCTCCTGCAGCATCAGGTCTTTTTCGATCAGGCTCTTTTCCGTCGTTTCGTGCAATCGCGACGCTGCCTCATAGGCCCGCTCCTGATAGCGCGCCACAAGCGCGATTGCGCCCGCCAACAGCAGGCCGAACAGCCCCAGCATCACCGGAATGGCGCGCGACGACGGCTGCGAGAAGGCGCTTGTCGGCCGGAACAGGACAGTCCATGGCTGTCCGGCGACGATGATCTTTCGCGTGACCAGCAGCCTGTTCCCGAAAGTGGAAGCCGGCGGCGTCTCCGACCGGAACAACAGATTGTCGCCGTTCACGGCACCATCGCCATCATAGATTTCGGTGTTGACCGGCAAAAGCGGCGACCGGCTGAGCGCGGTCCGGAACAGATCGCGAGCCCGAAAGGCCGCATAGAGAAAACCTGATGTCGAGGATCTCGAAGCATTGATGACGTCGGGAGCGGTTTCGACATTGAGCCGCACGAAAACGAAGAAGCCGGTGAACGTCTGCGCGGCGCCCGTGTCCTGGCCTAGCTGCACCAGCCCGCTGGCATGCTGCTGGTCGTCGGACATCGCCTTTTCGATCGCCGCACGCCGCACCGGTTCGCTGAACATGTCGTAGCCGATGCCGGCTTGATTGGATGGATCCAGCGGTTCGAACAGCACGATAGGGGTGCGCCAGGGTTGCGTGGTGTCCGGGTAGATTGGATGACTGACGCCATAATCGTGCAGCATGTCGCGTTCGACCGTCGCCTCGTCGCCCGTCTTTGCCAGCCTGAGGAAGCCGATACCGCGCAAGCCGGCGAAATTCTTGTCGACATCGAGCGCGGTGAAGAAGGCCTTGAACTCATTGCGAGAAATATCGCCATTGCGGGCGTCGAACAGGGCCTGCGTCGAGCGCAGCAGCGACAGATGCAGGTCGATGCGGCTCTCGATCCGGTTGAGCGCATCGTCGGCAGTCGCCTCGAACTTGATGCGCGCGGCTTCCTGCGTGGCGAAGTAGGCAAAACCTGCCATCACCATGCTGATCAGCGCGACGGCGATAAAGGCGATGATCGGGAAAAGCTTCTTCAACGGATCGTGCGGTCCCTGAGCAATGTCGGACCTTTATGCGCAAGTCGCCCTGCCAACACAATGCCAAGGCCAAGCCATCCCTACGGCTGGCATATCACGTGTCCGGCAACCGCGATCTGGCTTGATCTCAGGCCGCGATCTTCGCCGCGCCCGGTCCGGGAATGGCGCCTGGCGGGCATTTGCCCAGAATGATCATGCCCAGCACCTCGTCCTGGGTGACATCAGTGGTGCGGGCGGTGCCGACCACCTGGCCGTTCTTCATGACGCAGACCCGGTCGGCAAGCTCGAACACATCGTGGATGTCGTGGCTGATCAGGAAGATGCCGATGCCGTCGGACTTGAGCTGCTTAACCAGTTCGCCGACCTGCGCCGTTTCCTGCGGACCAAGTGCGGCCGTCGGCTCGTCCATGATCAGGATGCGGGCGTTGAACAGGATCGCACGCGCAATCGCCACCGATTGCCGCTGGCCGCCCGACAGCTTGATCACCGGCTCCTTGAAACGCTGGAACCGGGGATTGAGCCGACCCATCACCTTGCGCGCCTCGGCCTCCATGGCAACGTCGTCGAGCGTGCCCCAGGCGGTCATCAACTCGCGGCCGAGGAACAGATTGGCGGCGGCGTCGACATTGTCGGCCAACGCCAGCGTCTGGTAGATCGTCTCGATGCCGTATTTCTTGGCGTCGCGCGGGTTGAAGATCGATGCCTCCTCGCCGTTGACGAAGATCTGGCCCGAATCGCGCTTGTAGGCGCCGGACAGGATCTTGATCAATGTCGACTTGCCGGCGCCATTATGGCCGAGCAGCGCCACGACCTCGCCGGGGAAAAGATCGATCGAGGCGTCGTCGACGGCGCGGATGCCGCCAAACGCGATCGAGATGTTCCTCATGTCGATCAGCGCGGTGGCTGCAGGAGCAGTCTTGTCAGTCATGGCATGCCCTCCTAGACGCGCTTGCGATAGACGGTGTCGAGCCACACGGCGATCACCAGTACGGCGCCGACGACGATGCTCTGCAGCGGCGAGTCGACACCAAGCAGCACCATGCCGGACTGCAGCGACTGCATCAGCAGGGCGCCGAGCATGGCGCCGATGATCGTTCCCGACCCGCCGGCTAGCGATGTGCCACCGATCACGGCGGCTGCAATGACGAGCAGCTCGTCGAGCGTTCCAAGCACGTTGGTGGCCGAATTCTGCCGGGCCGAGGAGATCGCCGCGGCAATCGTGGCCAGCACGCCCATGATCATGAACACCTTCATGGTGATCCAGCGCGTGTTGATGCCGGCGAGATTGGCCGCCTCGGGATTGCCGCCGATGGCGAAGACATAGCGGCCGAAACGGGTGCGGTTGGTGATGAAGGTCATGACCAGCCCGACGGCGACCGCCATCAGCACCGGTATGGCGATACCGTGGGCGATGAACAGGCCGCCTTCGGGAACGGTGATGTTGTTGGCGGCCGCATATCTGTTCACGATGCCGATCGGCCAGGGGTAGGAGTTGGCGAGCCAAACCGCACCCATGATGGCGCCGCAGGTGACGACACCGAGCAGCGCCTCGGCCCAGATCGGACGTAGCGGAAAACGGAAACGCTTGCGCTGCACCCGCCCGTTGAACAGCCCAAACACCACGGCGAGGCAGGCGACGATCCCGACAACCCAGCTCCAGGTTGCGCCGATCGATCCCGCCGGCCCGCCGCCCATCAGCTGAAAGGTGGCGTTAAGCGGCGCCACGGTCTGGCCTGATGTGACCCACCAGGCAGCACCGCGCCAGACCAGCAGGCCGCCCAGCGTCACGATAAAGGCGGGCACTTCGAGATAGGCGATGACGAAGCCTTGAAAGGCGCCGATCAACAGGCCGAGCGCCAGGCCGATGACCAGCGCCAGGACCCAGATCCACGGATTGCCGAGTTCGAGCCCGACAAAACGCACCAGGAAATGCACCTGGGCAAATCCCATCACCATGCCGATCAGGCCCTCGGCGGAACCGACCGACAGGTCGATGTTGCGCATGACGATGACCAGCACCATGCCGCAGGCCATGATGGCGACCGCGGATGTCTGCACCGACAGGTTCCACAGATTGCGCGGCGTGAGAAAGGTGCGGCTGTCGAAATCGAGCGGGTTGACGCCGAGGCGCAGGCTGGAAATGACATGCAGCCCAATCCAGATGACCAGCAGCGCGCCGATCATGCCGATCATCCGGGTGTCGATCTCGGTCGCCTTCAGGAACCGGGCGACGGCGCCGAGTTCCGACGCGCGCGCCGTATCGGCCTGCGGGTTGGACGTCGTGTCGGTCATGATTTCCTCCCACCGGCTGGCCGTCTGACGCGCATGCCGGAGCCCAGCCTAGAAGCTATCCGCATGATGCGGAAACACAATTCTTTGAGAAAACGCCGCGGCTTTTGGGCCGCGGCGTTCAGATATTTCGAAGTGGTCCGGATCAGTTACAGGCCGCGACGGTGCCGGCAGCGACACCCGCGCAGACTTCGTCCTTCTTGATCCAGCCAGCGTCGATGACGACGTTGAGATTGTCCTTGGTGATGGCAACCGGGGTCAGGAACAGCGACTTGACGGTGTTGCCGCCCGGCGTCGTGAAGTCCTTGGCGCCGGCGATGTCGCTCGTCTTCTTGCCGTCGGCCAGTTGCGAGGCGATCTCGGCGGCATTCTTGCCGAGCTCGCGCGCGTCCTTCCACACCGACACGGTTTGCGTGCCCAGGGCGATGCGGTTCAGCGCGGCGTGGTCGCCGTCCTGCCCCGAGACCGGCACGGTGCCGGCCAAGCCTTGAGCCGTCAGCGCCGCGACGACGCCACCGGCAGTGCCGTCATTGGCCGCGACCACCGCGTCGACCTTGTTGTCGTTGGCGGTCAGGAACTGTTCCATGTTCTTCTGGGCGTTGGCGGGCAGCCAGCCATCCGTGTAGGCTTCGCCGACATTCTTGATCTTGCCGCTGTCAATGGCTTCCTTGAGCACTTCCATCGAGCCCGAGAACAGGAAGTCGGCATTGGGATCGGCACCGGAGCCCTTGATGAAGACGTAGTTGCCTTCCGGCTTGACCTTGAACACTTCGCGGGCCTGCATGCGGCCGACTTCCTTGTTGTCGAAGGTCAGATAGAAAACATCCTTGTTCTCGATCAACCGGTCATAGCCGACGACCGGAATGCCTTCGTCCAGGGCTTTCTGCACGGCCGGGCCGATGGCCGAAGCATCCTGCGCCAGGATGATCAGGGAATTGGCGCCCTGCGAGATCAGGCTTTCGACGTCGGTAAGCTGCTTGCCGGGATTGGACTGCGCATCGGCGGAGATGTACTTGTCGCCGGCGGCCTCGATCGCCGTCTTCATGGCGGCCTCGTCGGTCTTCCAGCGTTCCTCCTGGAAATTGGACCACGAAACGCCGACGACCTTGTCCTTCGCCTGCGCGACAGACGCGAGCGTCAGCGACATGGCGGCACCCGCCAGGATGGCGGCTGTGAATCTTTTCATATTATCCTCCCTGCGCCGCGTATGGCGCGACCAAACTGGCCCGAGGGCCGGCACAGAGGCCCTATTTTTTCGAGCCTCGAAAAAATACTGGGCCAACGCCCGAACGCTGTCAACATCGATTCTGATGGATTTTGATGTCGTTTCGAATTTTTTTCGGGCCTCGGAATAAATAAATGACACGGCGCGCGGCTTCTGCCAGTATTTGACCGCGTCACCGACAGCGTTCCAGGGCAGGAAGAACCGCGGCGACCGGGAGGATATGAAAGAGCATGTCGGTCGGAATCCGCCACGACGATTTGCGCCGCCGCAACCGCGCGATGGTGATCGCGGCGGTGCGCCGCGCCGGACAGCCGTCGCGCACCGAGATCGCCGCAACCACAAGCCTCAGCCATTCGACGATCTCGGCGATCTCATCCGACCTGATCGTCGAAGGCATCCTGACCGAAAGCAAGCCGAGCGAGGCCGGCTCGCTCAAACGCGGCCGTCCGCAGGTCGGCCTCAGCCTCAATCCGGAAGCGGCCGCGGTAATGACCGTGGTGCTGTCGCTGAACTTCCTCTCGGTCGCCGTCATCGACTATGCCGGCCAGGTAATATCCGAGGAACAGCGCCGGCTCGACACGCTGACGATGTCGCGCGACTCGCTGATCGGTGAGTGCACGGCAATCGTGCGGCGCCGCCTGGAAGATCCCGACCTGGACGTGCGCAGCATCGCTCGTATCGCGCTGGCCGTCCAGGGCATCACCGACACCCGTGCCCGCGCCATGCTGTGGTCGCCGATCACGCCGCACACCGACATCGCCTTCGCCGACATATTCGAAGAGGAGTTCGGCATCCCAGCCATTATGGAGAACGATTGCAACATGATGGCGGTGGCGCTGCGCTGGCGCGACCCCGATCGTTACCGCGACGATTTCATCGCCATCCTCCTGTCGCACGGCATCGGCATGGGGCTGGTGCTGAAGGGCGAATTGTTCACCGGCACCCATTCCTCGGGCGGCGAATTCGGCCACATGATCCATCGGCCGAACGGCGCGCTGTGTCGCTGCGGACGGCGCGGCTGCGTCGAAGCCTATGCCGGCAATTATGCCATCTGGCGCAACGCGCGGCAGATGGGCGAGGATGCAGAGCCCGTCGCCGATGTCAGCGACGCCGACATGCGCGCCCTGGCTGCCGCCGCCCGCGAAAGGGACGGACCCGAACGGGAAGCCTATCGCAAGGCCGGCGAAGCGCTCGGCTACGGCCTCGGCAGCCTGTTCGCGCTGATCGATCCGGCGCCGGTCGCCATGGTCGGCGTCAGCGCCGCCGCCTTCGACCTGATCGAGCCGGCATTGCGGCAAGCGATTGCCCAGACCGCCGGCGGCCAGCATTCCAAGTCGATTTCCTTCGACACCGAGCCGAACGAACTGCCGCTGATCCGCGAAGGCTGCGCCATGCGGGCGCTGATCTTCGTCGATCAGGAGATTTTTGCGCCGGGCGTGCAGGCGAGATCCGGTCTCGGCGGCAAGAACGTGGCGTAAGTTCAAACGAGGGAGTTCAGTCCTCGCGAATGGCGTAACCCGCCCCACGGATGGTGCGGATGACATCGGGCATACGGCCGTTGTTGACCGCCTTGCGCAGCCGGCCGACATGCACATCGACCGTGCGTTCGTCGATGTAGATCGTCTCGCCCCAGACATTGTCGAGCAGTTGGCTGCGCGAGAACACGCGGCCTGGATGGCGCATCATGAATTCAAGCAGGCGGAATTCCGTCGGCCCGAGCCGGATCTCGCTCTTCTTGCGATAGACACGGTGCGATTCGCGATCGAGCACGATATCGCCGACCTTGAGCACGCTGGACAGCACTTCCGGCTTGGCCCGGCGCAGCAGCGCCTTGACCCTGGCCATGAACTCCGGCGTCGAGAAAGGCTTGACCAGATAGTCGTCGGCACCGGTCGAGAGGCCGCGCACGCGGTCGCTTTCCTCGCCTCGCGCGGTCAGCATGATGATCGGCAGCCGCTCGGTCTCGGGACGCATCCTTAGCCGGCGGCAGAGTTCGATACCGGAAACCGCAGGCACCATCCAGTCGAGCACCAGAAGGTCTGGAACGTTCTCCTGCAGCCGGATTTCGGCCTCGTCGCCGCGCGTCACCACCTCGACCTGGTAACCTTCGGATTCGAGATTGTAGCGGAGCAGCACGCCTAGCGGCTCCTCATCCTCCACCACCATGATGCGTGGCGCGATCATCGGCTGGTCACCCCTGTCATGCCGCTGGCGCGGACATTGCCGTCTCGTCCTGCTTCGGACGATTGGCTGGCAACTGCGTGCCGGTCAAAACATAATAGGCATTTTCGGCGATGTTGGTCACGTGGTCGCCGATCCGCTCGAGGTTCTTGGCGCAAAACAACAGGTGCGTGCACGCCGTGATGTTGCGCGGATCTTCCATCATGTAGGTCAGAAGTTCGCGGAACACCGATGTGTATTTGACGTCGATGCGTTCATCATTGTTTCGGAGCGTGGCAAGCGCTGCCGCGTCAGCGGCGGCATACTCGTCGACGACCCCCTGCACCTGGATCAGCACCAGCTGCGCCATCGCGTCGATCGAATGCGAAAGGTCGTGCGGCGTGACGCTCAGCCCGACAGTGCCGACGCGCTTGGCGATGTTCTTGGCAAGGTCGCCGATGCGCTCGAGGTCGCCGGCCATGCGGATCGAACCGACTACCGCACGCAGATCGTTGGCCATTGGCTGGCGCTTGGCGATCAGCGTGATGGCACGATCGTCCAGCTCGCGCTGGCGTGCATCCATGATGGCGTCGTCGGAAACCACCCGCTGCGCCAGCGCATTGTCCGAATTGAGCAAAGCCCTGGTCGAGCCACCGACCATCGAGCGGGCGAGATCGCCCATGTCGCGGATCAGCTGGCTGATCTGCTCCAGATCCTCATCGAAAGATGCGACGGTATGTTCACCCATGATCTTCGTCCCTCATATGCCAGAGATCAGCCGAACCGGCCGGTGATGTAGTCCTGGGTGCGTTTGTCGTCGGGGGTGGTGAACATCTTGTCGGTGGCGCCCTCCTCGACCAGATAGCCAAGATGGAACATCGCGGTGCGCTGCGACACGCGCGCTGCCTGCTGCATCGAATGGGTGACGATGACGATCGTATAGTTCTGACGCAGTTCGTCGATAAGTTCCTCGACGCGAGCGGTGGCGATCGGGTCGAGCGCCGAACACGGTTCGTCCATCAGGATCACCTCGGGTGACACGGCGATGGCGCGTGCAATGCACAGGCGCTGCTGCTGGCCACCGGAAAGACCCGTGCCAGGTTCCTGCAAACGGTCCTTGACCTCGTTCCAGATCGCCGCCTTCTTCAGGCTGGACTCGACGATCTGATCCATGTCGGCCTTGCGCTTGGCCAATCCGTGGATGCGCGGACCATAGGCGACGTTCTCGTAGATCGACTTTGGGAACGGATTGGGTTTCTGGAACACCATGCCGACGCGCGCCCTGAGTTCGACGACATCGATGTTCTTGTCGTAGATGTCCTCTTCGTCGAGCGTGATCTTGCCGGTTACCCGTGCTGAATCGATGGTGTCGTTCATGCGGTTGAGGCAGCGCAGGAAGGTGGACTTGCCGCAGCCGGAGGGGCCGATCAGCGCCGTCACCTGGTTCAGGCGGACGTCGAGATCGACGTCGAACAGCGCCTGCTTCTCGCCGTAGAACACGCCGACCTTGTCGCCGCGCATTTTTATCACTTCGTTCGACTTCATCTTGTCGCCCACTGCGTTTTCAAGGGACTGTTCGGTCATGATGTTCATACCAAAATGCCTTTTTTCTACCAGCGCCGCTCGAACCGACGCCGAAGCACGATCGCGGTGATGTTCATGGCCATGAGGAAGACGAGCAGGATGATGATGGCGCCGGACATGCGCTCGACGAAGGCGCGTTCGGCCTCGTTCGCCCACATATAGATCTGCACCGGCAGCGCGGTGGCCGGATCGAAAGGCGTCGTCGGTGGATCGGCGACGAAGGCGACCATGCCGATCAACAGCAGCGGCGCGGTTTCGCCGAGCGCGCGCGCAAGACCGATGATGGTGCCGGTGAGGATGCCGGGCGCGGCAAGCGGCAGGATGTGCTGGAACACCATCTGCATCTTGGAGGCGCCAAGACCGAGAGCTGCCGAGCGGATCGACGGCGGCACCGCGGCAAGCGCGGCGCGCGTCGCGATGATGATCGTCGGCAGCGTCATCAGCGTCAGCACCAGGCCACCGACGAAAGCGGCGGAGCGCGGCATGCCCAGGAAATTGATAAACACCGCGAGGCCGAGCAAGCCGAAGACGATTGACGGCACTGCGGCCAGATTGTTGATGTTGACCTCGATAAGGTCGGTGAAACGGTTCTTCTTGGCGAACTCCTCCAGATAGATGGAGGCGGCGACGCCGATCGGCAGCGCGAGCAGCAGCACGATCACCATCATATAAAACGAGCCGATGATCGCCACGCCCATGCCCGAGGTTTCCGGGCGGCTGGAGGCGCCGTAGGTGAACAGGCCGCTGTTGAAGTGCTCGGCCATCGCGCCCTCGGCCTTGAGCTTGTTCATCCAGGTGATCTGCTGGTCCGAGACCTTGCGTCGCGCTTCCTCGACACTGAGGTCGATCTGGCCCTTGAAAGCGGAGTCGAGATTGGCGGCGGCGAGGATGTTGACGTCGCGTGTCGTGCCGATCACCGAGGGATCGGCGGCAACGATGTCGCGCAACTGGACGCGGGCGCCTTCCGAAAGGAAGCCCTTGAGCTTCTGGATCATCGGCTTGTCATCAGGAGAGATGCCGAGCTTGGCCACCAGCGCGTTTTCGGCGAGCTTGGGATAATTCGCCTTGATCAGAACGCTCGGATCGGTTGCACGCTTGCCGGAAGGATCGATCACTTTCTCGTCGAACGAGATCGGCAGCGATACCGTCGTCTGCCAGAAGGCGGTGTAGCCTTTCGAGACGATGGTGATCAGCATGATTGCCAGGAACGCCAGGCCTACGGAAATCGCCACGACGCCATAGATGCGGAAACGGCGTTCGGCGGCGTAACGGGCCTTCAGGCCGATGTCGCGGCGCGGATGGGCCGCCGGCCTGACCATCGTCTCCATGGGAATGTCGGTCATTCGTACTGCTCCCGATATTTGCGCACGATGTAGAGCGCGACGATGTTCATCACCAGCGTCAGCGTGAACAGCGTCAGCCCGAGCGCGAAGGCGACCAGCGTCTGCGGCGAATTGAACTCGAGGTCGCCGGTGAGCTGGTTGACGATCTTGACGGTGATGGTCGTCATCGCCTCGAACGGGTTGATGGTGAGGTTGGCGGCGACGCCCGCCGCCAGCACGACAATCATCGTTTCGCCGATGGCGCGCGAGGCAGTCAGCAGGATGGCGCCGACGATGCCGGGCAGTGCAGCCGGCAGGATCACCCGCTTGATCGTCTCGGAGCGGGTCGCGCCGAGGCCGAGCGACCCGTCGCGCATGGCGCGCGGCACCGCGGTTATGATGTCGTCTGAGAGAGAGGAGACGACCGGGATCAGCATGACGCCCATGACCAGGCCGGCGGTGAAGATGCTCTGGCCCTGGATGAATGGCGAGCCGCCGGTCAGCGCCGCGGACAGGTCGCGCAGGAACGGCCCAAGCGTGACGACGGCGAAGATGCCGTAGACGATGGTCGGTATGCCGGCCAGCAGTTCAAGCGCCGGCTTGACCACCGAGCGCACCCTGGGCGTTGCGTATTCGGCCATGTAGACAGCCGACATCATCCCGACCGGCACCGCAACCAGCAGCGCGACGGCGGCGATATAGAGCGTGCCGGCAAGAAGCGGGATCAGGCCGAACTGGCCCTGGCTGCCGCCCGAACCGGCAGCGGCAAAACGCGGATCCCAGACCGTGCCGAAGAAGAAACTCATCGGCGAGACGCTCTCGAAGAAGGTGATCGTCTGGAACAGCATCGAAAGCACGATGCCGACGGTGGTCAGGATGGCGATGGTGGAGGCGGCAAGCAGCCCCCACAGCATCAACCGCTCGACATTGTTGCGCGCCCTGGCGCGCGGCTCGATCTGCCTGAGCGCATAGAAGGCGCCGGCGATCGAGGAAGCGAGAATGACAATGGCACCGAACAGGCTGAGCCGGTCCTGGACCTTGTTCGCCTCGACGGCGATCGGGATCATGTAATCCTGTGTGTCGCTCGCCAGTGCCACGCCCTTGGCGGCGAGCAGCGGCTGCAACTCGGCAAAGCTGGCCGGCATTGCGGCCAGTGTGCCAGCATCGAGTTTGCGCAGGCCCCTGGCGAGGCTCTTTACCAGGCTGACATCCAGTGCCTCGCTGGCAACCTTGCTGTCGACGGTACGCTCGGGCAAGGCAGCGTGGATGTGCCGGTCAAGATAGACCGAAGAACCGACGGCCCAGACGGCAAGCAGCAAAAGAGCAGGCAGGACGGCGAGCAGGAAGGCCCACCAGCCGTGATAGTGGGCACGCGAATGCGGCTTGACCTTGCCATTGTCCTGGGCCGCGGCACGCTGCCGGCCGATGAAAAAGGCAACCAGGCCGACGGCAACGACGATGGCCAGTACGAGCAAGGACGACATGCACCCACCCCAAGGGAAATTCTAACGCAGCCGCCATTGCGGCCTGCGGTGAAACCGGGGCGCGGATTTGACCCGCACCCCGGTTCGGCAGCTTGATTACATCGACTTTCCGGCGGCGAAAGCGTCACGCTGGGCCTGACGCTCGGCATCCGGAGCAGCAACGAGGCCGTATTCGGCGAGCGGGCTTTCCGGGCCAACCATCTGGTCGTCGAGGAAGAACTCGACATATTCCTTGAGGCCGGGAACGACGCCCAGATGCGCCTTCTTGACGTAGAAGAACAGCGGGCGCGAGACGGGATACTTGCCGCTGGCAATCGTCTCGGTCGAAGGCACGATACCTTCCACGGTGGCGACCTTCAGCTTGTCGGCATTGTTCTCATAGAAGGCGAGGCCGAACACGCCGACGCCGGTCTTGTTGGAGTCGATGCGGGCGAGCGTCTCGGTATAGTCGCCATCGATGTCGACGGCCTTGCCGTCCTTGCGGATGGCAATGCAGGTTTTGCCGATTTCCTTGTCGTCGGCAACGCCGGCGGCCTTGAGAGCAGCCTTGTCACAGCCGGCATCGAGAAGCTTGGTCTCGAACACTTCGCGCGTGCCGTGCTTTTCGCCCGGAATGTAGGCGGCGATGTCCCAGTCGGGCAGCTTCGGATTGACCTGGCTCCACTTGGTGTTCGGATTGTCGACGAGCTTGCCGTCGACGACCAGCTTGGCCGCGAGCGCCTTGTAGATGTCGGCGGGAACCAGCGCCCAGTCCGGGCCCTTGATGTCGGTGGCGAAGACGATGCCGTCATAGCCGATCCGGACTTCCTGGACTTCCTTCACGCCGGCGGCGGCGCAGGACTTGAGTTCGTCCGCCTTGATCGGACGCGACGAGTTGGCGATGTCGATCGTGTCTTCGCCGACGCCCTTGCAGAATTCCTTGATGCCGGCGCCGCTGCCGCCGGATTCGACGACCGGGGTCTTGAAGTTGGTGAACGTTTCGCCGAACTGCTCGGCAACGATCTTGGCATAAGGTAACACGGTCGATGATCCGGCGACCTGGATCTGGTCGCGCGCGGCGGCGAAGCCGGACGACGCGGCGAGCGCAAGCGCAGCGGCCGACGCCGTATAGAGGAATTTCTTCATGTGGCCTGCTCCTGTTCGGAAGATGGTCTCTCGGCGCTCGTCAGTCGGCGCCCGCTGAGGCCAATAGCCTTCGATTATAACAGTCGCATGACAGTTTGATGTCACCCCGGTAACGCGTCATCGCGATGAGCAAAACGCCGCCTGGCCGGCACTGACCACGCAGCCCGGCTTTGTCCCCGGAATCAGAGACTTGCTCCGCTTGGGGCCGAGATTGGCCGGCGATTTGGGGTTAGCCGGCCTTTACGAAAAAAAGCCGGACGGGAGCGCGTTGCTCTCAGCCAGACGGTGTCATGGCCGGGCCATCGCCGAAAACAGGTCCGTTGGGGTAGGTTGACGCTGTCTCATGCCGGCGGTCGCTGCTCCCGCCCGTAACTGGAAAGGGAGGAATCGAACGCCGCCATTGTCTCGACTGGATACAACCTTTGATATGGTGCGATCGCACCATAGTCTTGGCCGCTGGCAGGGCGCGAATCTTCGCCGTATTTCCGGCACTCGGACAGGCAGGACCGGCCCTACCCGGCGTTGCGCTGAGCCTGCCGGCTGGCGCCGACCCAGCGCTCGACCTTCTCGAGCAGCGCCCGGGGACTGATCGGCTTGGGCAGATAGTCGTCCATGCCTGCCTCCAGGCAGCGCTCGCGGTCGCCCTTCAGCGCATGCGCGGTGACGCCGACGATCGGCACATGCGTGCCGGTTTCTTCCTCCAGCCGGCGAATGGCGGCGGTCGCTTCGAGACCGTTCATCTCCGGCATGGAGACATCCATCAGGATCATGCACGGGTTGAGCCGGCCGAAGGCGTCGAGCGCCTTGCGGCCATTGCCGACGATCTCGAAACCATAACCGGTCTCGCCGAGGATCTGGGTGAACACCATCTGGTTCACCTCATTGTCCTCGGCCACCAGTATGTCCAGCCTGTCGCCACCAGCCGCCACCGGTGGCCGCGGGCGAATCGAAGGCGGCTGCAGCAGCGCCCGCTGTTCGGACGGTGCCGAGGGCTGCGGCCGCGTCACATTGCTCGCAGCGACGTCGGCCGCGAGCGGCTGCGCGTCGCTGCCGCCAGTGTTGTGGCGATGCCGCTGGATGGTGGCGACCAGCGTTTCCAGCAGCACCGAAGAGCGCGCCGGCTTGATCAACTGGGCATCGATGCCGAGATCGCGATAGCTGGTGTTGGCGAGCGACTGGTCGACCGAGGTCAGCATGATGATCGGCGTTCCGGCAAGGCCAGCGGTGTTGCGCACGATCCGCGCCATTTCGGCGCCGCTCATTTCAGGCATCTGGTAGTCGAGCACGACGCAATCGACCGGCACGCCATAGGCGGCTGCGGCGATCAGCACCTTGAGGCCTTCGGCGCCGCTTTCGGCCGCGCAGGAATCGAACGTCCATGATGTCATCTGCTCGGTCAGGATCGCCCTGTTGACGGCATTGTCGTCGACGATCAGCACGCGCGCGCCGGTCACGTCGATCGGCATGATGCGTTGTCCGTTCTGCTGTCCGGCCCTCGGCAGCGTCACCGAGAACCAGAACGTCGAACCCTTGCCTTCGGCGCTTTCGACCCCGATGTCGCCGCCCATCAGCTCGACGAGCCGCGAGGTGATGGCGAGGCCGAGGCCGGTCCCCTCGTGCCGCCGCGTCGATGAAGTGTCGACCTGGCTGAATTTCTCGAACACCAGTTTCAGTTTTTCCTCGGGGATACCGATGCCCGTATCGGTGACCGAAATGGTGAGCTTCGTTCCGGTTGGAACCCTCTCGCCGGTGACGTCGACCAGCACATGGCCCTCATCGGTGAATTTCACCGCATTGCCGAGCAGGTTGGTGACGATCTGCCTGATGCGGCCGACATCGCCGATGAACAGGCTCTCGAGCCGAGGCTCGACACGTACGATCAGCTCGAGGTCCTTCTCCTTGGCGCGCGTCGACACCAGCGTCGCCACGTCCTCGATCGCTTCGGCAAGATTGAACGGCGCCGGATCGAGCACCAGCTGACCGGCATCGATCTTGGAGAAGTCCAGTATGTCGTTGATGATGGTGAGCAGCGCATTGCCCGACTTCACGATGATGTCGGTAAACGTCTTCTGCTTCGGGTCGAGGTCCGATTTGGCCAGCAGTTCGGCCATGCCGAGCACGCCGTTCATCGGCGTACGTATCTCATGGCTCATATTGGCGAGGAATTCCGACTTGGCGCGGTCGGCGAGCACGGCGCGCTGACGCGCCTCGCGCAGTTCGGCCTCCCGCATCTTCAGCTCGGTGATGTCGGTGGTCGAGCCGATCAGGTAGAGCGAACCGTCGGAGGCGATCATCGCGCCCTTGCGGGCGAATTGATGCCTGACGCTGCCGTCGGCCAGCGTCACCGTCTCTTCGACCTCCTGAGTTTCTCCGGTGCGCAGCACGGCGAGGTCGCCATTGACAAAGGCCTCGCCATCCGGCCCGAAAATCTCGATGTCGGTCTTGCCGATGGCCTCTTCCTTGCTGAAGCCCGTCAGATCGCACCAACCCTTGTTGACATAGAACTGCCGGAGATCGGAGCGCTTGGCGTAGATCGATACCGGTACATTGTCGATCAGGCTGCGGAACACCTCGTTCTCGCGCATGCTTTCTTCCAGCGCACGCTCGCGTGCCTTGACGTCGGTGATGTCGGTGCTCGAACCGACCAGATGCACCGACCCGTCCAGCGCCACCAGGCGGCTCTTGCGGGTCATCAACTGCCGAACCGTGCCGTCGCGATGGGTGACGGGTTCCTCGACCTCCTTGACGACGCCCGTCACGGCGACTTGCGTGTCGTCATGGCTGTAGCCATCCGCGTCCTGCGCGCCGAACAACTGCCGGTCGGTGCGGCCGATGACATCCTCCTTGGCCAAGCCGGTGATCGCGCACCAGGCCTTGTTGACGAATTCGATGCTCAGGTCCTGCGCCTTGATGAAGGCGGCCACCGGCAACTCGTCCATCACATGCCGGAACAGGTCGATCTGGCGCATGGAATCGCGCAATGCCGCCTCGCGGCTCTTGATCTCGGAGATGTCGACGCGAACGCCGATGAAGGTGCCGTCGTCGGTCCGCATGTCGTAGACCTGATACCAGCGGCCATCGGGATTGTGACGCTCGTAGGAGGAACTGGGCAAGCGGTAGCGGGCGAGGATCGCGTCCAGCCAGCGGTCATGATCGCTGTCGTAGAGCTGGTCGATTTGCGGATCGCCGCTGCTGCGGAAATAGCCGTTCGCATGACCCAGCACGAGTGCTTCGCGGAATGTACAGCCGGGCTGCCACGCCGGCTTCAAGGCCGGCAGCGTATCCTGGATCTTGCGGTTGGCGAAAACGAACCTGTCGTCGCGATCGTAGATGATCACGGCGGCCGGCAAGGATTCCAGCACGCTGGCGAGATGCTTGCGTGCGTCCTGCGCCTCCGTCTCGCGGCGCTTCATGTCGGAAATGTCGAACAGGAAGCCGGCAACGTAGTTGCGGCCGCTGGCCATGCCGACGCGGCTCTTCCGGACGATGCGCGAGCGGCTGGCGCCGTCGACCTCGAAATTCTCTTCCACTTCGTACGGCCGCCCGGTGGCAAGGACGTCACGTTCGCTCTGCTCGAAAAGCGCGACAGCGTTCGTTGGGAGGAAATCGCCGCCGGGCTTGCCGAGCATGGCTTGCGGCGTCTGGCCAAACAGAGCGGCGAACGCCTCGTTGACGAAGACGAAACGCAGATGGTCGTCCTTGACGAAGATCGGATCCTTGACGGCGTTGATCACCGCTTCCGCCAGCCGCGCTTTCTCCAGCGCGTCGGCAAGTTCGGCCTCCCGGTCCTTCATGTCGGTGACGTCGACATAGGAGATCAGCCGCTTCCCGCCGGCCAGCGGCGCCATCGACGATATCAGCGTGCGGCCGTCATTGCGTGGGAACTGCCGCGATCCGGCGATACCGGCCCTGATTTCCGCCTCGCGCTCAGCGATATGCCGCTGCCATGACGCGTCGTCGGAGCCAAACGGATCGATGTCGCGGCTGGCGTCCATCAGATCGCGGAAGCTGCAGCCGATCTCGGCGCGCCGCGCGTCAATCTGCCAGAAATCATAGAAAGCACGGTTGATGATCTCGGCGCGCATATCGGCGTCGAGCACGAGGACACCGATCGGCATCTGGTCGACCATTGTGCGGAGACTGGCGAAGGTCTCGGCATTCCTGGCATTGGCGCTTTTGATCTCCGCATCGCGCTGCTTGATCTCAGTGACCTCATAGTAGGTCAGCAGCCGCTTGCCCCCGGACAACGCCGTCACCGAAAACATCATCGTCCTGCCGTTGGCATGGACAAATTCGCGCGGCGCGACGGATCCGGCGCGAATCTCGTCGAGGCGAGTAGCGAGGTAGCGCTGCCATTGCTGTTCGTCGATGTCGCCATAGATGCCGCTGCTGCGGTTGAGCTCCATCAACAGGCTGAACGGAGCGCCGACGGCAACAGCGCCGTCCGGAATCCTCGAGAGGTCGCGATAGGCCTTGTTGACGATCAGCGTGTCGAGCCTGGCATCGAGAAGCACGACGCCCATATGCATGGCGTCCATCGTCCGCTCGAGGTCGGCCGGATGCTGGTCGGGCTCGCCGTCACCCGATGGTTCCCGCCCCAGATTTTTGAAGGCGCCGGCCAGAGCCGTGACGTTGCGGCCGATGCCGCGATAGCCGGCAAATCTTCCTTCGTCGTCGAACTTTGGAAAGCCTGACGTCAAAACCCAGCGACAGTCGGCGCTGCCAGCCTTGAGCTCGTAGACGAAGTCGCGAAAAGGCCGGTGCGCCTGCAGATCCTCCAGATGCGCCGCGCCACTGCGATCGCCGTTCAGGACCTGGTTGAGGAAGTCGAAGCGGAACCGGCCAAGCACGTTTGCCGGATCGATGCCGGTGGCGGCCTGGTAATTTTGCGAAAGCCAGGAGAAGCGCAGTTCGGCGTCCGTTTCCCAGACCCAGTCCGAACCGGCTTCAACGAGTTGGCGAAGCGCATCGTTCGAATCCATGCAAGAGGCGGACGATGAGGCATCGTCGCCATGCACTGTGGATCTGCGAGGCCCGCGCTTGCCGCGCGCGCCGATTGTTTCGTCCGCTTCCGCCATGCCGTCCCCACCCCGAAAACCAAGGCCGAACCCTCCTCCGCGGTTCGTCGGCGGAATCTGCCCGAGAAGCATTAAGGATCCGCTAACCTTAACGGTCGGTTGGACAGGATTGCGCGGCGCGGTCTGCTTCATTCCGCCCGGTTGTCGGCGGGGTCGAACCCGCTATATAAGCAACGGCAGGGGTATTGCTGATGCTTGGACGGATTGTGCCTTTTTTCATGGGGCTGGCGCTGCTTTTCGGCGGCGGTTGCTCGCGCAGTTATGACGGCACGGTCGTCATCCCGAGACCGCTTGATGTTCGGCGATTCTGGGATCGGCCGCCACCGAATGTCGACTATGGGCAATCCGAGGTCGAGAACGGCGCTTTTCCTGTGGCGCCGCAGCCGGACCGGCGTTTTTCCGAGCGCAAGGTCAGCCATGCCGCACCGAGACGGCACCAGACGAGGTTGCCTGCGTCCGCTTCCCTATCGGCGCCAGCGAAACCGCTGACCTGCAGGAACGTCAGCGAGCCTGGCAAGAGAGCTCGCATGGTCTGCGATTAGATCGGAGCGGGTCCCTAAAAGCGGGACCCGGTTTTCGGATGGGATGCGATCAAGACGCGATCCGCGGATAGCTTCGGTGACCTGGCCTCACAGTGAAGCAGCGCCCTTTTTCGGCTCCTTCGCACCGAGCTTGTCGAGTGCAAGACGAACCTGACGCAGATCTTCCTGCCAGCCGTCATCGTCGTCCATCGGACCCTCCGAGGCAGCCCGCTGCAGCCCACGCGCCTCGGATTCGATCTCGCGCAGTTCGGCGATTTTCTGTTCGGTGGTCAGCGAGTCATCTTCGACGATCTCCAGCACCCGCATTTCCCGGAACGTAGCCACGGCGTTTCTCCCGGCTGATGTCGATCACAACGCCGTGAGCGCCTCTCTGTTCCAGCCGGATCAGGCAACCGCATCGCAGCAGGCACGCCGCAGCCGGTGATCGCCAATTGGGGAAGCCGGCGATCATTCGGCCGGGAAAAACGCCGGGCCGACCACGCGCACCGACCGCTTGCCGGCCTCGATCGAAAGGTGCTGGGCGGCACCTGGCGCTTCGGCATCGATTCCAGGGACGGCCGCAACCGTGCCGAGATCCGGCTTCGCCGTCGGCAGCGGAATAATGGCATTGCGCATGTTGGCGGGCGTCACAGTCCTGGCTCGCAGTTCGGTGACCCGCTGGTAGTATCGCTTGACGTCGCATGCCTTGAAATTCGCATCATCGCGATATCTGAAGGCTGCCGGCAGTTCGGTATAAGGCTTGCGCGTGTCGAGCGCGACCATCTGGTCGGTTTCGAGGCTGGCATCGCTCAACGTGTAGAGGTCGACGCTGGGGTCATCGCAGATGTAACGGCATTGATCGGCCGTCTCCTTCAGATCACCGCTGGCGGCGAATTGCGACTTTGGCGCCGGGAAGAAATACCCGTCCGACAGACGCACGCAAAACAGCATCGCATTGCCGCCGAACGTGGTGCTCGCCGATTGGGTGCCGGGCGCGGCGCGCGCAGACCGTTGCTTTGCCGAAGGCGCGCAGCCAAGCGCCACGAGGCGCGCTTGCAGACCCGCCGTGTCGCGGCCTGAATTCCCGGCGGCAGCGATCCGGCGCTGCACATCCGAGCGGCTCCTGGCGAGATCGGCGCAAGCGTTGAAGAGACCACCAAGCGAACTTTTCGCCGTGCACTGGCGCTGTCTCTCGATAGTCTGGATGGCTGCAAGTTGCCGACGCAGTTGAGCAAGCTCCGGGTTCGCCCCGTTGCTGCGGCCACCCGAAAGCAACTGGCTTCTGATCGCGCCGCAGCTGTCCGCGTAGGACGAAAGCGTCCCGAACAAAACTGCCGCCAGCGAAATCAATGCGACCATCATGGAAGGCCAGAAACGGATCATCGGGACAACTCGGTCCTTTTTGCGGAGAACCCGGAATTACAGTCCATAAATTACACAAGCTTCAGCTATATGAGTAAACTCTAATTATCTCAAGAACTTCAGCCCGAGTAAGCTTTTGTCTATTGTATTATGTCATCTCGTGTAAATTCGATATTACATTTTTATTTCAAGATTGAGACGAACCTCGAAGGAAAGCGCAAGCCCGACCCTCGCCGCGGACCTGCAACGAAACGGACCGCCATTATCGCCAGGCGTTCGAAACCTTTGCCCGGTCTTCCGCGTTGAAGGACCAAAGGGAGAACGCAGATGTCGATCCACTTCACCGTCTCGGACCTGACAAGAAACCTGTTTCACTCGCTGGGGCTGGATCAGCGCGCGCCAAGGCCTCTCAATCCCGAACAAAGCCTGTTGCTGGAATGCTATCTGGCCGGTCAGGTTCCGGAATCGGCCTGGAACGACTACGTCTTCGAAACGCCCGATCTTGCCCGGCATGCCGCGGCAAGGCGCAGTCACCATTGAGCCGGCGGCGGGTGCCTACTTGGGAGAGGCGAATTGCAACGTGAACACGTTGCCGGCGATGCCTTGCGCCAGTTTCGCTGAGAAGGTCAGGGGCAGACAATTCTGCAAGGCGGTCGTTGCGGCGTCGACAAAGGACTTCTTCGCCTTGGCATCGCCTTCTACCTTGATGGCTGTCGGCCTCGGTGGGCCGATCAGCGTGCCGTCCCGCTTGAAGCTGAAGCTCAAGGTGACGCTGGCGGTTCCCGCTCCCGCCGGCGGTGTCCAGCAAGCCTGGATCGCGGCCCCGACATCGTCCATCGTGTTGAGTTCAGCTGCACTTGACGCATGAACAGCGCCCGCCAGCATCACGCCCGCAACCGCAATCCGTCTCGCAACGCTTTTCATCGCCAGCCCTCACGCCTGACCACGGTCCATCTGGGACGCTCAATGGATGGTAGGGCCAACGTCGGCAATGGCAATATCTCTCGGCAAACTTGACGCCGAAAAAGCGACACCTGACTGGGCTTGCGCGGTCTGATCGCTGCTCGATCGCGCCTGGCGATAAAGCAATGCCGGTTAAGTGTGAAACGGTTTTCCCGGAAAAGCGCATAACGCTTTTCCCTTGGGAATTGCGTCGAACAAAGCGTGCGAAAAGCAAAAGGCCGGCATTGCGCCGACCTTTCCTATCGCTGCGACGTTCTGCGCCAGTACATCCGTGGTCGCGGGCCGAAAGCGAATTGCCTGCAGTAGACAGGGCTTTGGTTAACGAACCCTTAAGCTCAGGCCTTGGCCTGGGACTTCACATGGGCGATATAACTGCGCACGTCGCCGGCCGGCTCGCTATAGGCCTTGCCGAGCTTCTTCTCGATCGCCGCCACATAGTCCTTCGCCCATGTGGGCAAGGCATAGTCGATGACGGCCAGAAATTCGAGCGTCGCCGCCAGCCGGATATCGGCGATCGACGGATGCTTGCCGCCGATGAACGGCTTGCCGTCCCTGAAGAAGCTGTGAAACACTTCGAGCGGCTCGGCGATCGCGGTCATCGCCGCCTTCTGGGCTTCGGACTTCTTGTCGGGATGGGCGTCGCTGTGGCCGACCTCGCCGGCATAGTGCGGGAAGCCGAGCGCCGGATAGGTGGCGCGCGCCACATAGGGGTAGAGCGTGCCGATCAGGTAGAACATCGCACTGTCGACCATCGCCCGCTTGGCCGGCGCCTTCGGATAGAATTTCTCCAACCCGTGCTTGTTGGCGAGATACTGCATGATAGCGCAGCTTTCCCACAGCACGCCTCTGGGCAGGCCCTTGTCCTCGATCATCGGTGTCAAATGGGCGGGATTTCGCGCCATGAACTCCGGCGAACGGGTGTGGCCCCAGGCATCGGTCTCGGCGTGGTCGAAACCCGCCGCGCGCGCAAACACCCGCACGGTCATGTTGTTGACGCTGGGCTTCAGCATGCTGAGCTTCAGCGCCGGCTTCTTGGCCGGCTTGGCCTTGGCCCTGGGCGCGGCTTTTGCCGTCGCCTTCACCGCAGGCTTGGCGGCCGCCTTGGCTTTTGGCTTTGCCGCAGCTTTCGCCGCCGGCTTGGCGGCAGCTTTGACCGCGGATTTCCCGGCAGTCTTCGTCGCTGTCTTGGCCATCTTGTTCCTCCCTCTGGTCTGTTCAGTATGGGTTCTTCGGCGCCCGATCGTCCGACAGGGTGGCACGGGAACGCTCTACGAGCGTCTGGATCGCATCGGCGAGATGCACTTCGGCGATGTTGTAGTCGCCGCGCCCGACCCGCAACCTGTGCGCTTCCATCAGCACATCCGCATGGGTGAAGCCCGCCGGCGGTTCGAAGCGGTAGGACGCCAACTCGATCAGCAAGCCGAGCGGATCCTCGAAATAGATCGAATCCATGAAACCGCGATCCTTGACGCCGCTGTGCTTGATGCCGCGCTCGTCAAGCCGGGAGACCGCCTGCAGGAAGGTGACGCGCGACACCGAAAAGGCGATGTGGTGAACACAGCCCGGATCGGTCGGCGTGCGCCGCTTCTCCGGCGTCCGGCTCTCGTCGGTGAAGATAGTGATCAGCCGGCCGTCGCCGGGATCGAAATAGAGGTGGCTTTCCCTCGGCTTGTCGAGATTGGGCTGTTCGAAGATGAACGGCATGCCGAGCACGCCTTCCCAGAAATCGATAGAGGTCTGGCGCCCGGCGCCGACCAGCGTGATGTGATGGACGCCCTGCGATTGCAGCTTCTGCATTGGCCTTCCTCCCCCATGGATCAACTGGCCTTACGGACAGCGCGGCGTTCTGCGCGCCGCTGGAGCCGTACCCCAGGATCCATGATGTGATGCTAATGCAAACAGCTCCGCGGCGCCAGAAGCGACGAACGCGGTGACGCAACGGATAAAGCCGACTGATGGAAAGTGCGCCGTCCGCACTTCCGATGCCCGGCATCGGAAGCACGTACGCGCTGCGCTTTGGAGGCTGAGATCGGCGAATCCGGCCGATAGCCGACCGAATTGATGTACCGACTTACGAGCCGCTGCTGTTGACCGTAGTGCCGACGGTCGTGAAGATCCCGTTGAGCGAATTGCCAACCGCCCCGGCGCCGGTGATGATCGCGAGCGCGATGAGAGCCGCGATCAAGCCATACTCGATCGCGGTCGCGCCAGACTCGTCCCAAGCGAAACGACAAGCTATTTTCTGCATTTCAACCTCCTACAGCTACTAAAGCGAAAACTAATATTCGCCGTGAGTTGCGGGGACGTTAAGGTTCTCGGTTTCGCGTCCGTTAACATTTGCCAGACGAATGAAATAAAGGCCGGGTTGGTTGGTGCCACTGGGAGTTTTTAAGGCTGCGGCTACCTGTGCAGAGCGGGTTTCCCGGACGCCACAGTATCGAGGCTCCGCGACTTCAGAAACGAAATCGACGGCATCCTGCAAAGTTGTCGAAAAACTTGGTACGCCCAAGGGGAATCGAACCCCTGTTCCCGCCGTGAGAGGGCGGTGTCCTGACCGCTAGACGATGGGCGCGTTCAAGAACCGGCGATATAGGCTGAGCGCTGGGAAAAAGCAACTGGGGTTAGGCCGCTTTCCCCGGTCGAGGAAAAGCCGGCCGTCAGCCTATCGTTTCGGTTCGATCAGATCCCAGAGATTGCCATGCAGATCGGCGAAAACCGCCACCGTGCCGTAGGGCTCGAAGCGCGGTGCTTCGCGGAATTCGACGCCTTTCTCCAGCATCGCCGCGTGGTCGCGGGCAAAGTCGTCGGTTTCCAGGAACAGGAAGACACGGCCGCCGGTCTGATTGCCGATACTTTTGCTTTGCGCCTCGTCGGAAGCCTCGGCCAGCAGCAGCCTGGCGCCCTGCCCGTTGGCCGGCGCCACTGTGACCCAGCGCTTGCCGCCGCCGAGATCGACATTTTCGACGAGCAGGAAACCCAGCCTCTCGACATACCAGGCGATCGCCTCGTCATAATTGGCGACGACCAGGGCGACCGTGGCGACGCGACGATGTTCGGCGAACCCGCTCATCCCCGAGGCTTGCTCATGGGCCTGCTGCCGTTCATCGTTGCGGCTCGGTCACTTGTTGCGGATCGCAAAGCGGCCGATGAGGCGTCGCTCGGTGATGTCGTAGACGAAGATCGTCCGGCTGCCGTCGGCAAGCTCGGCGTCGATCGAGACACGGTTGCCGGACAGCGACTGGCTGACCACCTTGGCCCCGACCGGCAGCACGATGTCGCCGCTGACCGGTTCGCCGGCGGGTGTCTGGATATCCCCGGCCAGCGGCGGGTTCGCCGGCGGTGCATTGCGCGCTTTGTAGACAAGGGCGCCAATCACCACCATAAGGGCGAGGAACAGCAGGCCGAGATTGATCCCGACGAAGCGGACGAGTTTCCTGCGCACCTTTTCGACCTCGGGGTCGAGCGGCTTATCCTGGTCTTCTTCGGCGATCGGGCTGGCCATGGCAAACAGTTCCGGAACGGTTTTTCAATGAGCGCTCATAACGAAGAGGCCCCTGAATTGATAGAGGCGGTACCGACCGTGCTGGTGGCGGATGCGGACGCGGCCGGTCAGCGCCTCGACCAGTGGCTGGCGGCAAGGCTTGGTCCGGACATGTCACGCAGCCGCGTGCAGATGCTGATCAGGCAGGGCGCGGTCTCGGTCGACGGCAAGCCTGTCGATGAGACCAAGCGCAAGATGGCGCCGGGCGAAAGCGTGTCGGTTACCATGCCGGAGCCGGAGCCGGCGGAGCCGCAGGGCGAGAACATCGCACTCGATGTGCTTTATGAGGACGACGAGCTGATTGTCATCAACAAGCCGGCCGGGCTTGTCGTGCATCCCGGAGCGGGCAACTGGACCGGTACGCTGGTCAACGCGCTGATCCATCATTGCGGCGACAGCCTTTCCGGCATTGGCGGCGTGCGGCGGCCAGGCATCGTCCACCGCCTCGACAAGGAGACCAGCGGCGTCATGGTGGTCGCCAAGACTGACCGCGCCCACAAGTCACTCTCCGAGGCTTTCGCCGATCACGGCCTCACCGGCGATCTCGAACGTGCCTATCTGGCGCTGGTCTGGGGCATACCGCAGAGGCCGACCGGAAGGGTCGACGCGCCGCTCGGCCGCGCCGCCGACCGCGTGCGCCGTGCCGTGGTGCCGGAAGGACGCGACGACGCCCGCCATGCGGTCACCCACTTTGCCGTGCAGGAGCGCTTCGGCGAGAGCCAACAGGAGTTTGCCACGGCCAGCATGGTCGAATGCCGGCTGGAGACCGGCCGCACCCACCAGATCCGTGTCCACATGGCGCATATCGGTCATCCGGTGATCGGCGACCCCGATTATGGCCAGGCCTTCCGCACCAAGGCCAACCGGCTGCCGGAACCGCTGAAAAGCCAGGTCAAGGCATTTCCCCGGCAAGCTTTGCATGCCTGGCTCCTTGCATTTCGCCACCCCACTACCCATTTAACGATGAGGTTCGAGGCGCCGTTACCGAGGGACATGGAGGAACTCGTCGGCGGTTTTCGCAAATTCTGAACCCGTCACCGACAAACCATCAAAAAACCTGACTGACATTGTTCACTTCACCGTGACACACTGTTTCGTGTTGAACAAATGCCTGTCTTTTCTGGTTTTGTTCCTGTATAAGATCCGATGTCGCGGGCGAGCCTTTTGGTGCTCGCGTCACATGCCCGCCGCGTTTCGGGGGCATCACTCCAATAGAGAGGGGGCGCTATCATGGCCCAGTCACTACCCAGTATCGTTTCCGGCGAAGGCGGCCTCAGCCGCTACCTGGAAGAAATCCGCCGCTTTCCCATGCTGCAGCCGCAGGAAGAGTACATGCTCGCCAAGCGTTATGCCGAGCATGAAGACACCTCCGCTGCGCACAAGCTCGTCACCAGCCATCTCAGGCTCGTCGCCAAGATCGCCATGGGCTATCGCGGCTATGGCCTGCCGATCGGCGAAGTGATCTCGGAAGGCAATGTCGGCCTGATGCAGGCCGTCAAGAAATTCGAACCCGAGCGCGGCTTCCGCCTCGCGACCTATGCCATGTGGTGGATCAAGGCCTCGATCCAGGAGTACATCCTGCGCTCGTGGAGCCTGGTCAAGATGGGCACGACCGCCAACCAGAAGCGCCTGTTCTTCAACCTGCGCAAGGTGAAGGGCAAGATCCAGGCGCTCGACGACGGCGACTTGAAGCCCGACCAGATCGCCGAGATCGCCACCAGGCTGAACGTTTCCGAAGCCGAAGTGGTGTCGATGAACCGCCGCCTGTCGGGCGATGCCTCGCTCAATGCCCCGATCCGGGCGAGCGAAGGTGAGTCCGGCGAGTGGCAGGACTGGCTGGTCGACGACCACGAAAGCCAGGAAGAGATGCTGATCGAGCAGGACGAGCTGGAAAACCGGCGCGGCATGCTGTCGGGCGCTCTTGCCGTGCTCAACGAGCGCGAGCGGCGCATCTTCGAGGCCCGTCGCCTCGCCGAGGAGCCGCTGACGCTGGAAGAGCTTTCGTCCGAATTCGACATCAGCCGCGAGCGCGTGCGCCAGATCGAGGTGCGCGCCTTCGAGAAGGTGCAGGATGCGGTCAAGGCCGCCGCCAAGCGCCAGACCCAGGCGCTGCGCACCATTGAGGCGCAGCCCGCAGCCTAAAGCCGGCTAAAGGCAACAAGATCTAAAGGCGGCGCCAGGAAACTGGCGCCGCTTTTTTTCTTGTGTGGTTGGCGAAAGCGGAGGCGACATCCAATCTCCCCCGCAAGGGGGAGATTGCAGCTTCGCCGGCAGCGATCTCTCAAAGCCCATCCAGCGGAAACTTTAGATACCGCCGGCCATTCGCTTCGGGTTCGGGCAGCCTCCCGCCATTCATGTTGACCTGCAGCGCATGCAGGATCAGCCGCGGCATCGGCAGCGTCCTGTCGCGCGCCTCGCGCAGGGCGACGAACTCGGCCTCGCTGCGGGCGGCGGCAAGATGGGTGTTGGTCGCCTTCTGTATGGCGACCGTGCTTTCCCACAAGGGTTCGCGGCCGCCGGCCTGATAGTCATGACCGACGAACAGCCGCATCTCGTCCGGCAACGCCAGTATGTCCTGGATCGAGCGCCAGAGCCGCGCGGCACTGCCGCCGGGAAAGTCCGTCCTCGCTGTGCCGCTGTCGGGCATGAACAGCGTGTCGTGGACGAAGGCGGCATCGCCGATCACATAGGTGATCGACGCCAGCGTATGGCCGGGCGAGAACAGCACCTTGACCGGAAGCGTGCCGACCGTGAAGGTTTCGCCTTCACCAAACAGCCTGTCCCACTGCGAACCGTCGGCGGGAAAATCCGGCCAGTTGTAGATCGCCTTCCACAAATTCTGGACGTCGACGACCCTGTCGCCGATCGCTGTCGGCGCTCCGGTCTTCTCCCTCAGATAGTACGCCGCCGAGAAATGATCGGCGTGCGGATGGGTGTCGAGGATCCATTCGACGCTCAGCCCCTGCTCGCTGACGAAGTCGAGCAGGATATCGGCATTCCTCGTTGCCGTAGCACCGGATTTCTCGTCGAAATCGAGGATCGGATCGATGATGGCGCAGCGTTTCGTCGCCTGGTCGGCGACGACATACTGGATGGCCCCGGTCGGCTTGTCGTAGAAGCCGCTGACCTGCGGCCTGGCCAAAGCTACGTCCAATACTGGCTTCCCCAACTCTCGGTCGTCAGGAATGATTTTCTCTGACGACACCCGAGAGGAGCATGGTTGTCCGCTCGGGCGAGCCAGTCAAGTATCATTTCGCTCGCGGCGACAGGAAAGCCAAAAACTGTTCCGAGGAGCGGTCAGGCAGAGGGCTGCTTGGTCTTCCGCAGATACGGCAGGATGGTCTCATAAGCGCCGAAGCGCCTGATCGCGTCCTCGTTGGAGACGGCAGCGGTGATGATGACGTCCTCGCCCTGCTTCCAGTTTGCCGGCGTCGCCACCTGATGCTTGGCGGTCAGCTGCATGGAATCGACCGCACGCAGGATCTCATCGAAGTTGCGGCCCGTGGTCATCGGGTAGGTCAGCACCAGCTTGATCTTCTTGTCCGGTCCGATGACATAGACCGAGCGCACCGTGGCATTGTCGGCCGGCGTGCGGCCTTCCGACGTCTCGCCGGCACCGCCCGGCAGCATGTCGTAGAGCTTGGCGACCTTGAGGTCCTTGTCGCCGATCAGCGGGTAGTTCACCGAATGGCCGGTCGCCGTCTTGATGTCGTCCTGCCACTTGCCGTGGCTTTCGACCGGATCGACCGAAATGCCGATGATCTTGACGTTGCGCTTCTTGAATTCGCCTTCGAGCCCCGCCATCGTGCCAAGCTCGGTCGTGCAGACCGGCGTGAAATTCTTGGGATGACTGAACAGAATCGCCCATCCGTCCCCGATCCAGTCATGGAATTTGATCGTCCCTTGCGTGGTCTCGGCGGTAAAATCCGGCGCAATGTCGTTGATACGAAGGCTCATGATACATCTCCCCTGTAAACGGAACCCGTCGGCAGCGAGGAACGACAAGCGGCAACCCATGCCGCCATCGAGCTGCCCCGCCCGGGCATCGTTGCATCTTAGCGCAAAAATCGTGACTGCAAGATAATATGAAACTCTTGTCGGCGGCACGCGAGCATTTTTATGCTGCCGAATGCTCGGCACGCGGATGAGAGCCTGTTGAGCTGGACAGGAGAGATCCTGCCTCAGCTCTTGTTGACCGCCATTGTCACAGTCAGGTCTTCCATGCGCTGTGCCAGCGCGCTGAGCGCGTTGGTCAGCACGCTATCGCTCTTGTCGGCCTTGGTCAGAGCCTCGTCGCGGGTCTTGCGCAAGGTCAGCACTTCGCTTTCCATGCCCTTGACGCGTTTCTGCAACTCCGAGAGTTCATCCATCACCATGATGCCGGCCATCACGGTCAGCCGCTGATCGCCAATCTCGCCGAACGAGTCCTTCAGGTGTGAAACATAGCGGTCGAAACGTTCGGCAAGATCGATCAGATGCTCTTCCTGGCCCTCGTCGCAGGCCATGCGATACTGCTTGCCGTCGATTGAAACCGTGACCTGTGCCATCGGGCCAGCTCCTATCTGTCCAACACGGCGCGGATGGTTTCCATGGCGGTCACCAAACGTCGCGAGACTTCCTTGTTGGCATCTTCCAGCCGTTCGGCGCGCGCTTCGGAATTGTCGAGTTCCTGCGCCAGCCGCGAGCGATCGGCATTCATCCGCTGCACCTCGGCCTCGGCTTCGGAGTAGTCGCGTTCATGCTCGAGCTTGGCCGCGACGGCGTTTTCCAGCCCCTCGATGGCCTTGCCCAGCCTCGCGATGACTTCCTTGAGTGTGGCTTCCCCGGTCATGGCCTTCGTCCTGTGCCCTGCCCATCACCGAATCGTTCACGTTCAGAACGCGTTATCCCTGAAACATTAGGCACCGGGTGAAGGCAACGTCAACAAAGCTCTCGCGACTGTCCCCCGCTAACGCTAATGTAGGTCCGCCGCCGGCATCACAAGACCGGCAAATGTGCACCCGATTTGTTGACTAAAAGCCCGCGCCTGCTATGTGTCGCGCACCCTTTTCAAGGGCTCTCCCAAGCCCCCAAACCCCCACTTCTGGAGGAACCATGACGTCGCGTGAACAACATGACCGGATGGCCAATGCGATCCGCTTTCTCTCCATGGACGCCGTCGAGAAGGCAAACTCCGGCCATCCCGGCCTGCCCATGGGCTGCGCCGACATCGCCACGGTGCTGTTCACGAAGTTCCTGAAATATGATCCGAAGGCCCCCCATTGGCCCGACCGGGATCGCTTCATCCTGTCGGCCGGCCACGGTTCGATGCTGCTCTATTCGCTGCTGCACCTGACCGGCTACGAGGACATGACGATCGACCAGATCAAGCATTTCCGCCAATTGGGCTCGAAGACCGCCGGCCATCCCGAATACGGCCATGCCACCGGCATAGAGACGACCACCGGCCCGCTCGGCCAGGGTCTCGCCAATTCGGTCGGCTTCGCGCTCGGCGAGCGCATCATGAACGCAGCCTTCGGCAACGACCTCGTCGACCATTACACCTACGTACTGGCCGGTGACGGCTGCCTGATGGAAGGTGTTTCCCAGGAAGCCATCGCGCTTGCCGGCCATCTCAAGCTCAACAAGCTGATCGTCTTCTGGGACAACAACAACATCTCGATCGACGGCCCGGTCTCGCTTGCCGACAACACCGACCAGGTCGCCCGCTTCCAGGCCTCGGGCTGGAACGCCAGCCACATCGACGGCACCGATCCGGAAGCCATCGCCTATGCCATCGAAGCCGCTCGTCACTCCGACAAGCCGACGATGATCGCCTGCAAGACGACCATCGGCTTCGGCGCTCCAACCAAGGCCGGCACCAACAAGGCGCACGGTTCGCCGCTCGGCGCCGACGAGATCGCCGGTGCGCGCAAATTCTTCAACTGGGACTCGCCGCCCTTCGAGATTCCGGCCGACATCCTTGACGCATGGCGCGCCGCCGGTAAAACCGGCGCCAAGCCGCGCACCGACTGGGAGGGACGCCTGGCCAAGGCCGAGCCCAACTTGAAGGCCGAGTTCGAACGCCGCCTCGCCGGCAAGCTGCCGTCGAATTTCGACGCCGTCATCGCCGACTACAAGAAGAAGCTGTCGGCCGACAAGCCGAAGGTCGCCACCCGTAAATCCTCGGAAATGGCGCTGGAGGTCATCAACGGCGCCGTGCCGGAAACCATAAGCGGCTCCGCCGACCTGACCGGCTCCAACAACACCAAGACCAGCCAGACCAAGAACATTACGCCCGACGATTACGGCCAGCGTTATGTCCACTACGGCATTCGCGAACATGGCATGGCGGCCGCCATCAATGGCTTGACGCTGCATGGCGGCCTCATCGCCTATGGCGGCACCTTCCTGTGCTTCTCCGACTATGCCCGTCCGTCAATGCGTCTGGCTTCGCTGATGGGCATCCGCTCGATCTTCGTCATGACCCATGATTCCATCGGTCTGGGCGAAGACGGCCCGACCCACCAGCCGGTCGAGCATCTGGCGGCATTGCGCGCGATCCCCAACCACAATGTCTTCCGCCCGGCCGACGCGGTCGAAACCGCGGAATGCTGGCAGATCGCCCTGGAGTCGGAAAAGACGCCGTCGACCTTGGCGCTGACCCGCCAGAACCTGCCGACGGTGCGCACCGAATTCTCGGCCAAGAACCTCAGCAGCCAGGGAGCCTATGAGCTGGCCGCTGCCAGCGGCGAGGCGGCGATAACGATCTTCGCCACCGGCTCCGAGGTCGAGATCGCACTTGGCGCGCGCGAGCTGTTGGAAAAGCACGGCCATCCGACCCGCGTCGTCTCGGTTCCCTGCTTCGAACTGTTCGACCAGCAGAGCGACGACTACCGCAAGAAGACGATCGGCAATGCGCCGATCAAGATGGCGATCGAAGCCGGCATCCGCCAGGGATGGGATCATCTGATCGGCTCAGACGGCATCTTCGTCGGCATGACCGGCTTCGGCGCGTCGGGCACGATCGAGCAACTCTATCCGCATTTCGGCATTACCGCCGAGGCCGCGGCCAAGGCGGCGGAAGCCCGCCTGCACGCCAAGTAAGATTCTGGGCCAGTTCGGCGAAACCGCGAAAACGGCTTCGCCGGGCCGGCTCAACTTAATCGATTTAAATCCACGCCAGTGCGGCTGGATTCTTTCTGCTTCCGCCGCTATGAAACTGCAGACCCCTCGTCCGCCCTCCAACTCCCAGGGAGAGAATTATGACCGTCAGAGTTGCCATCAACGGATTTGGCCGCATCGGCCGCAACATCCTGCGCGCTATCCATGAATCCGGCCGCAAGGACATCGACGTCGTCGCCGTCAACGACCTCGGCCCAGTCGAGACCAATGCGCACCTCTTGCGCTATGACAGCGTGCACGGCCGCTTCCCGCATGAAGTCTCGGTATCCGGCGACCAGATCACCGTCGGCAAGGAGACGTTCAAGGTCACCGCGATCAAGGACCCGACGCAGTTGCCGTGGAAGGAACTCGGCATCGACATCGCGCTCGAATGCACCGGCATCTTCACCGCCCGCGACAAGGCAGCGGCACACCTGACCGCCGGCGCCAAGCGCGTCATCGTTTCGGCCCCTGCCGAAGGCGCCGACCTCACCGTGGTCTACGGCATCAACCACGACCAGTTGACCAAGGATCATATCGTCATCTCGAATGCCTCGTGCACCACCAACTGCCTGGCGCCGCTGGCAGCCGTGCTGCACGAAACGGTCGGCATCGAAAAAGGCATGATGACGACGATCCACTCCTACACCGGCGACCAGCCGACGCTGGACACCATGCACAAGGATCTCTACCGCGCCCGCGCCGCTGCGCTGTCGCAGATCCCGACCTCGACCGGTGCCGCCAAGGCGATCGGCTTGGTGCTGCCCGACCTCAAGGGCAAGCTCGACGGCATCTCGATCCGCGTGCCGACCCCGAACGTCTCGGTCGTCGATTTCAAGTTCATCGCCAAGCGGTCGACCACGGTGCAGGAGATCAACGAAGCCGTGATCGCCGCCTCCAACGGCAAGCTCAAGGGCATTCTCGGCGTCACTCATCACCCGAACGTGTCGATCGACTTCAACCACGATCCGCGCTCCTCGATCATGGCGCTCGACCAGACCAAGGTGATGGACGGCAATTTCGTATCGGTGCTCTCCTGGTACGACAATGAATGGGGTTTCTCCAACCGCATGGGCGACACATCGGTCGCCTTCGGCAAGACCATCGCCTGATCACAAAGCCCTCTTTTCGAGACTTGGAACGCCCGGCTTTGCCCGGGCGTTTTTCATGAGCGCAGCTTGCGCCTTCCCAAATTGTGTCCCGGGCGCCAAAACATCCGAAAATCAGCGGCATAGACCAAAAAGCCACCCTGCCGCCTTGCACTGGTCACGTCTTCGCCCCACTCTCTCGCAAAGCAGGAGACAGACGAATTTGAGGGGCTGATTTCAGGATGGAGCATGCGATCTATCTCGTCACGCTGGTCGGCACAGCGCTTGTCGTCGCCGCCGCGTTTTCGAGCCTGATCGCCTTCCGCTTCGGCGCCCCTCTTCTGCTCCTGTTCCTCTGCATTGGCCTCGCCACCGGCACCGACGGTCTCGGCATCCAGTTCGACAATGCCCGCATCGCCTATTTTGCCGGCTCACTGGCGCTGGCCGTCATCCTGTTCGATTCCGGCTTCGGCACGCCGCTCAACGCCTTGCGGCAGGCAGCCGGCCCGGCGTTGTCGCTGGCGACCTTCGGCGTAATTCTGACCACCGGCCTGTTCGGCGCCGCCGCCCACTATCTGCTCGACCTCACCTGGCTGGAATCCTTCCTGCTCGGCGCCGCCGTCGCCTCCACCGATGCGGCCGCCGTGTTCTTCCTGCTGCGTGCCGGCGAGATCAATCTGCGCGAACGCGTGCGCTCGACGCTCGAGGTGGAATCCGGCACCAATGACCCCATCGCCATCTTCCTGACCATCACGCTGGTCGAGATCATCGCCGCTCATGCCAATCCCGAGACCAACGTCCTGGTCACCAGCCTTTTCCTCGGCTTCCTCCTCAACATGGGCCTTGGCGCTGTCGTCGGCGTGCTCGGCGGCCTCGCCATCGTGCGTCTCGTCGACCGGCTCAATCTCGACCATGGCCTGCTGCCGATCTTCGTGCTGACCTTGTCGTTGATGGTCTTTGCCGCCGCCGGCGCCATTGGCGGCTCTGGCTTCCTGGCGGTCTATATCGCCGGCCTCATCTCGGGCAATTCCGATATCCGCGCCGTCACCATCCTCAAGCGCTTCCAGGACGGCATGTCATGGCTGGCACAGATCATCATGTTCCTCATCCTCGGCCTGTTCGCGACGCCCTCGCAATTCCCGGCGATCATGGTGCCGGCGGTGCTGCTCGGCCTGTTCCTGATGTTCGTGGCGCGGCCGGTCGCAGTCTGGCTCTGCCTGATCCCGTTCCGCATGCCGCGCCCCGAAGTCGCCTTTGTCTCGTGGGTCGGCCTGCGCGGCGCGGTGTCGATCCTGCTTGCCATCACCCCGCTGCTCGGCGGGCTGGAAAATGGCCGTGTCATCTTCAACACCGCCTTCATCATCGTGCTGGTGTCGCTGGTCATCCAGGGCTGGACGGTCGGACCGCTGGCGCGCCGCCTCGGTTTGATCGTGCCGGCGCGGCTCGGACCGCTGGACAAGGTCGAGCTGGAATTGCCGGGTTCGGCCCATCACGAGCTTCTCGCCTATCGCGTCGCACCCGGCAGCCCGGTGGCGCGCGGCGAGCGCATCCCACGCTGGGCGCGACCCTCGCTGGTGCTGCGTGACGGCCGTTCGATGCGCTTCCAGGACATGGGCCGGCTCGCCGCCGGCGACCAGGTCTACATTTTCGTCCCGGATCGCTATCCGCGCCTGCTCGACAAGCTGTTCGCCAGCCGTGCCGTGGTCGATCCCGAAGATGCCGATTTCTTCGGCGCCTTCGCCGTCGATCCAGCGCGCCCCGCCGCCGAACTGGAAGCAGCCTATACGCCAGGTCTAACCGAAGCGGAGCAAAAGCTCACCGTTGGCGCGCTGGTCACGGCGCGGCTCGGCGGCCATGCCGAATATGCCGACCGCGTGCTGCTCGGCCCGATAGAACTGATCGTCCGCGACGTCGACGACAAGGGGAAGATCATAGGCCTCGGCCTGTCGTTCGAGCCGACCGCGCCGGTGGCGCGGGTGCCGGTCTTCCTCAGCGCCGGAGAAATCGGCGACCGTCTTTCCGCCTTCATCCGCAATTGGCGCAAGCCGACCGAGGCGCAGGCGGACGAGGCGCGGGCGGA
>NZ_RZQT01000189.1:0-9321 GCF_003998485.1 Mesorhizobium sp. M7A.F.Ca.CA.001.04.2.1 | reverse complement strand
CTCATAACCTTCGGCAATGTGGTCGGCTTTACGCTCCTGCTTGTCAGTGTACTTCGATTTGTCGCCTCGTGGCATGGCCAGCTCCTCCTGTTGCACAAGGGCTGAACGTCGACTCGACGCGCTGGTTCCAACGGAAGTTCGCGAAGCCGAAGCCGCATGGCGGGGCAGCGCCATACACCGCCGCGGCGCGACCTAACGCTTTTCGGGCCGGGGAGAGCGCAGCAGCAAGGCGAGGGGAACGAGCAGTGCGGTCGCTACCGCGCAATACCGAAAGACATCGATATAGGCGAGCAATGAGGCCTGCCGCGCTATCAACTGTCCTATCCAGCCGAGCGCCTGCTGTTTTGCGTCGATCATCGGCGAGCCTTGAGCCACGAAGTGCTCGGTCGCCTGACGCAGAACCTGCTGGTAGGCCGGTGACGACTGTGCTGTGTGGCCGACGAGGTTTGCCTGATGGATTTGCGCGTTCTGGGCTATCACCGTGTTGGACAGCGACACACCGATGCTTCCGCCGATGTTACGGGCAACGTTGATGAGTGCCGACGCCTGGTTCGTCTGCTGCGGAGCAAGACCGACGTAAGCCGCCGTCGAGATGGGGATGAACAGGAACGGCAAACCGATCATCAGGAAGATGCGCGCGAAGGCAAAGAAGCCGAAACTGACGTCCGGGGTGAGCGATGTCATATGCCAGAGCGCGACAGCGACGACGGACATGCCTGCCATGATCAGGTATTTGGGCTGGACGATGGCGCCGGCAAATCCGGAAATCGGCATAAGCATCAACATTGCGATGCCACCTGGCATCATCGACAGGCCCGACAGGGTGGCCGTATAGTTGAAGGCGGTCTGCTGCAGTTGCGGCATCAACTGGGTGGTGCTGAACAGCACGGCGCCCACTGCCATCATCACCAGGAACGATGTGCCGAACTGGCGGCTGAACAGCAGGCGGACGTCGACGATCGGATCGCGGTGACTGAATTCCCACGGGATCAGCAGCAGGAATGAGACCGCCGAAATCGCCGCGAAGGTCACGATGAAACCTGATGCGAACCAGTCGTTGCGCTGGCCCTCATCGAGAAAGATCTCCAGGCAGCCGAGTGCCGTGGCGACCAGGATGAAACCGACCCAGTCTATTCTGAGGCCGCCCTTCAACCGTTCCTGCCGTTCGCGCTCGAGCACATCAGGCTCGTCCACCAGCCACTGCACCAAGGCAAGCGACATGATGCCGAACGGGACATTGATGAAGAATATCCAGTGCCAGGAGAAATGGTCGGTCAGCCAACCGCCGATGGTCGGCCCGACTGTCGGTGCGACGATGACGGCAATGCCGTAAAGAGCAAATGCCGGGGAGCGTTTTTCGGGTGGAAAGGTGTCGGCGAGAATGGATTGTTCGCTGGGTGCCATGCCGCCGCCGCCGAGGCCTTGCAGGATCCTGAAGACGATGAGCATTTCCAGATTGGGCGCCAGGCCGCACAGCAGCGACGCTATGGTGAAGATCGCCACGCAAAGCATGTAGTAACGCTTGCGGCCGATGACGCTGGCCAACCAGCCGCTAACCGGGATGATCACGGAATTCGCGACCAGATAGGTGGTGATCACCCAGGTGCTTTCGTCCATCCCGGCCGCGAGGCTGCCGGCGATGTTGCGCAGCGCCACGTTGGCGATCGAGGTGTCGAGCACCAGCATGAAGGTGGCGATCGAGACGACGACTGCGATCAGCCACGGATTGCGCCCGCCGGCGGCGGACCGGCTTTCGCTCCGTTCACCAGCCATTTCGACGGCGCTCATCTCACCTTGACTGTCGGCACCACCGACAGGCCTGGACCCAGCTGCACGCCCGGCGGTCGGTCGAAGACGATCTTCACGGGCACGCGCTGCACCACCTTGACGAAGTTGCCGGTGGCATTCTCGGCCGGCAGCAGGCTGAAGGCGGTGCCACTGCCCGCCTGGATGCTGTCGACGCGGCCGTGGAAGTTCTTTTCGGGATAGGCGTCGATATCGATGTCGACGGGCTGTCCCGGCCGCATCAGATCAAGCTGGGTCTCCTTGAAATTAGCCTTCACCCAGACCTCGTCGGGAACGAACATCATCAGCACCTGACCAGGCTGGGCGTAGGTGCCCTTGGCGGCCGTGATACTGGTGGCGCGACCGGTGACAGGCGCGGTTATGATGGTGCGCGACAGCATGGTGCGGGCCTGCTCCTGGCTGGCCTTGGCTTGATTGAGCTTTGCTTCCGCGCTCTTGGTCTGTGCCTGCAGAACAGTGACCTGGCTTTTCGCGGCAGCGACGTTTGCTCCGGCGCTGTCGAGGGCGGCCTGGTCCTGGCGCAGGGTAGAAGCGGCCTGTTCCGCCTGCTGTTGGGTGGAGGTTCCCTTGGCCAGCAGCTCACGGTTGCGCTTGTCCTCCGCTTTGGCAAACTCGAGCGCGGCCTGGGCCTGCGCCAACTGCTTCTGTGCCGCATCGATCTTGGCGTTTTGTGCTTCGATCTGTGCACCGACATCGACGATCTCGGCCTGCGCCGAGGCCACACCGGCGTCGGCTTCCGCCAGGCTTGCCTGATAGTCGCTGTCGTCGATGCGCAAGAGCACGTCGCCGGCTTTCACAGACTGGTTGTCGGTGACCGCGACATCGGTGATACGACCCGATATCTCGGCACCGATCGTCACCGTGCGGGCGTCGATGAAAGCATCGTCGGTCGATTCATACTGACGCGCGTCCAGCCACCACAAGACCAGCCCTACGGCAATCAACAGCACTGCGAGCAGGATGGCGATCGATATGTAAGGGTGCCGCCGAGGGAAGCTCAGCAGGCTGGGCTTTGGTTCTCCGGCCTGCTTGTCCTGCTTGTGCTCCTGACCGTCGGCCTGACCGGCGTCTTTCCGGTGTTTTGGCGACGCGTCTGAGGTGGCCCTGCGTGGCGCGGCGTGCGTGTCGCCGGTTTCAGGTTCTTCGGTTTGGGTTTTCGCGTCCACGGGAGAACTCCCAGGAGTTTTGACCGTGGCCAGTCAACGACAACTGGTCGTAAAAGGTTCCTGGCGACCGGGCACGGTTTCGCGCCTGGCGGAATTGGTTCAGCCGATTGCCAACCTGACCACGATGGCCAGGATCACGATACCGACCAAGCCTGCTATGAAGATAACCCGACGCGTGCGCGTTCGCAGGATGATCTCGCCCTGTCTCGCCTGCTCCGCAGAGAACACAGGTCCATTGTCACCGTCCTTGTCATGCCGACCATCGCTCATGATCGCCTCCTTCCGGCCCTTGGCACACAACCATCGCCCGACAGGTGAGGTTCCGGTTACATCGAACCCGCCACAGAAAAAGGAATCACAGGCTCGTGAGGAGGGAACTTTGTCCTCCGCGACTGGTTTGGGCCGCTTGAGACCCAGCCAGCCCGGAGCCAGCCATGTCTGATGCCAAGATGTCCAGTGGCCTGAGCAGACGCATGTTCATGACGGCCTCTGTTTCGGCGGCGGCGGCGATGCCGCTTGTGAATTCCCCGACGAGAGCTGCCCAGCCAGCGTCCGAAAAGCCAGCCGAACCACGCGACTTGTCGGCGGTTTCAATGCGTATCAACAAACAGACCTACAATCTCGCGCTCGACAATCGAACCAGCCTGCTTGACGCTCTGCGCGATCACGTCGGCCTGACCGGCACCAAGAAAGGTTGCGATCACGGTCAGTGCGGCGCCTGCACGGTTCTGATCGATGGAAAGCGGGTACTGTCCTGCTTGAGCTTTGCCGTCATGAACCAGGGGCGGGAGATCACAACGGTGGAAGGCCTGGCCTCGACGGACGGGGAACTGCATCCGGTCCAGCAGGCCTTCGTCGACCACGATGCCTTTCAATGCGGCTATTGCACACCGGGTCAGATCATGTCCGCCATCGGTTGCATCAACGAAGGCCATGCGGGGTCGGAAGATGACATTCGCGAATATATGAGCGGCAATCTGTGTCGCTGTGCGGCCTATCCCAACATCGTTGCGGCGATCGTCCAGGCGCGCGACGAGATCAGGAGGGCCTAGGATGCGCCCCTTCGTTTATGAAAGACCAACCAGCGTCTCCGCTGCAATCGCCATGGCATCCCGTGTCGATGCCGTGCGCGTTCCGCCAACCGGCGCCGACACGCAATTCATCGCCGGCGGCACCAATCTGGCCGACTACATGAAGCTCGGTGTCGCGCGGCCGGACCGACTGCTTGACCTCAACACTCTTGCCGAGCCAGCCTTGCGGCAGATCAGGATAAACGATGACACGATCCGGTTTGGTGCACTGGTCCGCATGGGTGAAGCAGCCGACAACGATGACGTCCGGCGGCGTTGCCCGGCCCTTGCCGACAGCCTGAAATTCGCCGCCAGCGGTCAGCTTCGCAACATGGCGAGCCTGGGCGGCAATGTGCTGCAACGTACGCGCTGCGAGTATTTTCGAGAGATTTCCTGGCCGTGCAACAAGCGCGAACCCGGCTCCGGCTGCGCTGCGATGGAAGGGTCCAATCGCCAGCACGCCGTGCTGGGTACGAGCAATGCCTGCATCGCCACTTATCACGGCGATTTCGCGCAGGCACTGGTTGCGCTCGATGCCACCGTCGAGATCGAAGGTCCGCGGGGAAGGCGCACGCTTGCATTTGCCAAGCTGCACAAACGGCCGGGCGACACGCCCGACATCGAGACGGATCTCGCCGCCGACGAGCTCATAACCGCCATCGAAGTGCGGCTCGAACGGTGGAGCAGCCGGTCGCGCTATCTGAAGATTCGCGATCGCGAATCCTACGCGTTTGCGTTGGCGTCCGCGGCTGTTGCGCTCGACATGGATGGCGAGACGGTAAGGAGTGCGCGCATTGCGCTTGGCGGTGTGGCGACGGTGCCGTGGCGGGCGCGCGAAGCAGAGGACGCGCTACAGGGCAAAGTGCTTGACGAAGCCGCGGCGCAAGAGGCTGCCGAGGCTGCCTTCGCCGATGCCAGACCGCGCGAGCATAACGCATTCAAGATACCGCTCGGCAAGCGCACGCTGGTGCGGGCGCTGCTCGAAACCCGGGATATGAAGGGCTGAGCCATGAACCAAGCTGCACCCGCCCCCAGGGAAAACCAGGGCGATCCGGTTGTCCGCATTGACGCCCGGCTAAAAGTTACCGGACAGGCCGGCTATCCCGCCGACATCGTCACGGCCAACGTCGCCTACGGTGCCCTTGCCACCAGCAGCATTGCCCGGGGCAAGGTTTCGGGACTTCACACGAAAGACGCCCGGGCCGTACCCGGTGTGCTGGACATCGTCACCTATCACGATATGGACAAGACCGACACGCCGAAATTCGGCAACACCGGCGCAAGTTCGATCGGGCCTTTGCACGACAAGACGGTTTTTCACGACGGTCAGATCATCGCTCTGGTGGTTGCCGAGACCTTCGAGGCGGCGGAGGAAGCCGCAATGTTGATCCGCGCCGACTATGAGGACGAACGGCCCGCCGCCAGCTTTGATTCCAAGGGCGTGAAGATGGAGCCGGCTGCCGGCAAAAACCCTATGTTCAAGGAGGATGCGAAGGCCGGTGATTTCGATGCCGCCTGGGCGGATGCGACGGTAAAGATCGACGAAAAATATTCGACGCCGACCCAGCATCACAATCCGATCGAACTGTTTTCGACCACCGCAATATGGCAAGGCGACCAGTTGACCATACACGAGCCCAGCCAGAACGTTACCGGCTGGAAGGTGGAACTGGCACGCCAGCTGAAGCTCGATCCGGCCAATGTGCGGATCGTCAGTCCCTATATCGGCGGTGCCTTCGGCTCCAAGGGGCCGATGACGGCACGCACCGCTATCGTTGCCGTCGCGGCGCGACGCATTGGCCGCCCGGTTCGCTGCGTCGTCAATCGCATGCAAGCCTTCGGTACGCAGACCTATCGCGCCGAAACGCGGCATCGGATCCGCATGGGCGCCGGCAAGGACGGCCGCATCACGGCGTTCGGACATGAGGCCTGGGAGGTGACGTCACGCCCTGACCCTTATGTCGTCGGCGGCACGTCCGCCACCGCGCGCATGTACAATTACGGCGCCGTTCTGACGCATGTTTCGCTGGTTCATGCCGACCGTAACACGCCTGGCTACATGCGATCGCCGCCGGAGACGCCTTATGTCTACGCGCTGGAAAACGCCATGGACGAAATGGCTGTGGCCCTCGGCATGGATCCTGTCGAGTTTCGTCGCATCAATGAACCGGAGAAGGAGCCCATAGGAGGCAAGCCATTTTCCAGCCGCTCACTCATCAAGTGCTACGACCAGGCAGCGGAGGCCTTTGGCTGGTCGAAGCGCGATCCCAGGGTCGGCTCGATGCGCGACGGCGATTGGCTGGTCGGGATGGGCTGTGCGACGGCAATCTATCCGACTGCCGCCGCGCCCTGCGCGGCCCGGGTTCGTCTCACCGCCGACGGCGAGGTTCGAGTCCAGTGCGGCTCGCATGAAATCGGCACCGGCGTTCGCACCATCGCCGGCCAGATGGCGGCCGAAAGACTGGGCATCGGCATGGACAAGATCAGCGTCGAGATGGGCGACAGTGCCTTGCCGCCGGCTCCCGTGTCGGGCGGATCGATCTCGACCGCCAGTGTCTGCTCGGCGGTCATGAAAGCCTGCGACGCGATACGCGGAAAGCTGTTCGCCGCCGCTGCGGGCAGGGGGGCTCCGCTGGCCGGTTCGGGCAATGCGAAGCTGGACTTGAAGGGCGAAGAGGTCGTCACCGAGACCGGCAAATCCGCAAAGCTGGCTGATGTCTTCAAGGCTATGCAAGTCGGCGCCATCGAGGAATATGCCGAGTTTGCGCCGAAGGGTTCTTCGCCTGAAGCCCTCAGCAAACTCTATGCCGGACAGTCGGAATTTCATGGTGGAGAGAACGACGAAGATTCGGTCAAATATGCCTTTGGCGCCGAGTTCGTCGAAGTGCGCATCAACAGCTATACACGCGAAATCCGGGTCCCGCGCATCGTCGGGGCCTTCGCCGCCGGGCTCATCATGAACACGCGCACCGCGCGCAGCCAGCTGATGGGTGGCATGATCTGGGGTATCGGCCAGGCGTTGCACGAGGCGACGGAAATCGATCAGCGACACGCGCGCTACGTCAACCGCGACCTGCAGGACTATCTCGTGCCGGTCAACGCCGACATCAAACAGGTCGACGTTATCCTGGTCCCCGAAATCGACCATCAGGTCAACCCTGCCGGCGTCAAGGGTTTGGGCGAACTCGGCAATGTCGGAACGGCTGCTGCCGTGGCGAGTGCCGTCTATCATGCCACCGGCAAGCGCATTCGCGATCTGCCGATCAGAATAGACGATTTGATAGGCTGACGATCAAGAGTTCTGGACGAAGCATGGAACTCGTAACTCATAAGAAATTCAAAAACGGAAGGTTGATGCCGTGGGGAAAAGGCACGGTAGTCTCCGGAGCAAGGGGATTTGTCTACCTTTGCGGAAATACGGCAACCGCCGAAAATTATGATCCGACCGGAAAGAGAGGAGGGGGATTCACTGGCGATGCGGCGGCACAGTGGCGCGCAATTCTGGCGAACATCAAATCAGATCTGGAAGAACTCGGCAGCGCGCTCGACTATCTCATCCGGCTGACCTTCTTCATCAAGGGGCCATTTCCCGATGGCGGCGTTCTGAGTTCACCCAATTTTCGTCTCGACGTACTGGACGAGTTCTTTGCCGAGCATTGCCCGAAGCACTGCAGCTATAACAACCCGCCGCCTTCGGAGGTGATCGGAGTTGCAGCGCTTGCGCAAGCCGACATCGTCGTTGAAATTGTCGCGGTGGCGGCGTTGCCTGACTGAAGAATTTCGCATGCAGCGCTGGCTTGATTGCCTTGGCTCTCGCGTGTCACTCCGGGGCTGTGGCGGGAGCCGTGTAACGGCGGCGCACGGCATCAAGCACCCGCTTGCGGCTCTCCTCCGCCGACAGGGTCTTGTCCTCTTCCGCCTCGGCGGTTTCGCGCGCCAGGTCCTTGTCCCTGATCTGATGTCGAAACCATTTGGAATAGTCGCCGGTGCGCAAATGAAACTCCCAGGTCTTGTCATCTATGCCCTCGGCGATTTGAGCGAAGATCATCAGATTGTGAGCCCTGAGATTCATCGCATTCTCAGGGCCATGGAAATAGAAGCTGCCGGCTTCGTCGAGCTGGCCTTCGGCATATTTCCGGCTGTGCCGCTTGAGTGACTGACGTGGTTCGACCACTTTGACCGTCTTGACTTTTTTGCCTGCCTGCGGCCGCCAGAACAGCACGCGCGCACCTTTCGGGCTGGGGATGACTTTCGGCGGCTCAATGCCGGTTTCACGGCAGAAGACCTTCACGACGTCCTTTGCCTTGGGGCCAAGCGCAATGATGGCTGTCACCAGGCGCAAGGCGTCTGTCGAGATCGCCTCGGGGTGAACGGTGATCAGGATTGTGCCAGGCAATTCCAATGACAGAACCGCCCGCGTATCGTCGCGCCGCTTGGGCAGAAGATGATGCGCTTCATCGATCACGAGCCAGTGCGGTCTCGCGGTGCGCCGGCGGAAACTGCTGAGGCCAGGCAGCAGGTCGGCAAAGAAATCCGGCCTCTCGTCGACCCGCAGGGCCAGTCCATTGACGACTATGTTGCTGTCGGCCTTGGCGATCAGATCCAGCACTTGCGCCTTTGTCGGCGCGCTTGAGCCGTCTCCCAGGCGAACGGCGCCTTCGAGGCCATCATAGTCGCCTTCGGGATCGAAGACACAAAACTGAAAGCCGCTTTCGACGAAGCGCTCGGTCAGCGCGGTGGCCAAGGTGGATTTACCGATACCGGAACTCCCGGCAATGAGGATCGTGTCGCTCGGCGACAGGTAGGTATCGTCGCCGCCAGATGATCCAAGAACGATGCCGTCATGGCGCTTCGGCACTATCGCGTGATCACGCTTTATCAGCTTTGCGATCAGTTGCTCCACGCCTTTGCCTCGGGCGCCACGCATGACCAGGTTGGCTGTATCCTTGACCGCCGGAATTGCATTGTCGACGGCGACGCTGCAGCCACAGGCTTGCAGGAACGCATGATCGTTCTCGGCGTCGCCGACGCCGACGACGTTGTGCGGCGAAAGTCGAAGGTCCTGAAGGGCCGCGGCGAGCCCGGTGGCTTTGTTGATGCCGCTCGGCAGGATCATCACCGCGCCCTTGTTGAAGATGATTTCCAGTTCGAGCCCCATCTTCTTGATGACCTCAAGCACGGTCGCTTGATGCGGTTCCCAGGTCGCGACGATCGATCGTCCGACCGAAAGCGGCTTGACGCCCTGCCTCTTCAACCTGGCGACGAATTTGGGCTCGGGC
>NZ_RZQT01000188.1:0-9383 GCF_003998485.1 Mesorhizobium sp. M7A.F.Ca.CA.001.04.2.1 | reverse complement strand
AACCATTGCCGGGCAGTTAATCAACAAGATCAGATCGGTCTTAAACTGGCTGTCGAGCCAGGGCGCCACTTCCAGACGACCTGCTCCACGCGGTCGCCCAGAAAGACTGGCGACCCATGTCATTTGGTTTTGCCAGACTAGCTCAGATAGTCGTTGCGGAAATAGCTCCCGAAATCCGGGCGTCGAGCAACCAGCTTGCCGTCGGGATCGCGCAAGATGCCGGAGGCGAAAAGATAGTCGCCGATCGCTTCCATCTTAGCCGGATCCATCGTCCCGATGGCGCCGCTTTGGCTGCGTAGATAATGGTCGTCGGCCAATGCCTTCAGCGAGGCGTGGATCAGCGCCGGATTGGTCAACGCATCCTTGTTTGCAGCGATCAGCAGGGTTGCCGCATCGTCGGGGTGGTCGACAGCGAACTGGTAGCCGCGCCGCGTCGCCTGAACGAAGTCGGCCGCAGGCTTGGGATTGGCCTGGAGATAGGCTTCGCTCGAAGAGATCAGTGTCGTGTGCTCGTCAGGCACGCCATAATCGGCATAGACGAAGCTGCGCTGCTTGACGCCCTTGAGCTCGGCTTCGACACCCTCCCACGTCGAGACTTCAAGCGTGAAATCGACCGACCCATTGGCCAGCGCCTCATAGGCTGAGGTGCCGAGCGTCACCGTCTCGAAATTGCCCTTGCCGCCGTCGTGGCGGATGATGGTCGATATCAGCGCGTTTTCCCAGGCACTGCCGAAGCCGCCATAGATCAAGCCGTCGAGGCTTCTCGGGCTTACGATCTCGTTGCGTGCCGCATTGAAGACCACGCGGCCGGTTTCGGACTGCACCACCGCATAGACGCCCTTCAGGTCCGCTCCGGCGGTTCTCTGGGTGAACAGGCTGATGGTGCCGTTGATGCCGAAATCGGCGACGCGATTTGCAACCAGCGTGCCCGCACCGGTATCGCTGTAAGGCAGGATGTCGACCTCGAGCCCGGCCTCGCGATAGAAGCCCTTGTCGCGGGCGACGAACAGTCCGATGTGGTTGGTGTTGACCGTCCAGTCGAGGGCAACGGTGACCTTTTGTGCCGATTGTGCTTGGGCTCGCCCCGATCCGGCAACGAGCGGAAGGCCTGTGGCAAGCGTGAGCAGCAAGGCCTGCCGGCGCGTCAAGTCAGTCATGGTCGTGTCCTTTTGGATGGGTTGGGGTTGAGGATGATGTCGAGGATTTCGGCCTCGAGCGCGCTTGCCTGCCGTGCGGCTTGGCCGCCAAGGCTGCGCGGGCGCGGCAGCGGCACCTTGATTTCACGCACGATGCGGGCCGGGCGCGCCGACAGCACATAGACGCGGTCGGACAGGAACACGGCTTCGCGCACGTCATGGGTGATCAGCAGCGCCGTCCAGCGGTGATGCCGCCACATCTGTTCGAGCCAGCGCTGCATGGCGGTGCGGGTCAGTGCATCGAGCGCGCCGAACGGCTCGTCGAGCAGCAGCATGTCGCGCTGCTGCACCACGGTGCGCAGCAGGGCCGCGCGCTGGCGCATGCCGCCCGAGAGCTGCCCGGGGAAATGTCGCTCGAAGCCGGCAAGCCCGAACTCGGCAAACAGCGGCGCGACGCGCGCCCGCGCCGCCTTGCGCCTGATGCCTTGCACTTCGAGTCCAAGCGTCGCGTTGTCGAGGATGCGCCGCCAAGGCATCAGCGCATCACGCTGCGGCATGAAGGCAAAGCGCTTGCCGTGGTCATCGAGCGGCTCGCCGTCGAAGAACATCTCGCCCTCGCCATGCTCGGCGCCGGTCAGAAGCTGGAACAGCGTCGATTTTCCGGCGCCCGAAGGTCCAAGGATCGAGACGAATTCACCGGCGCCGACGCTGAGCGAAATATCGGCCAGCACGTCGAGCCCGCCGAACGCCTTGCGCACATGCCGCAGCTCGAGCCGGTTCATCGCCGCGGCCCCTTCCCTGCGATTGCCTTGTCGGCTCGCTCCCAGGGCATGGCCAGGCGCTGCAGCAGCACAGTCAACCCGAACAGGACAAGTGTCAGCGCGGCGCTGACACCGACGGCGGCCAGCACCAAATCGGGGCGGAAATTGTTCTTGGCGTTGAGCATGTATATGCCCAGCCCCTTCGCGGCACCGGCATATTCGGCGAAGATGGCGCCGACCACGGCATAAGTGATGGAGATCCTGAGGCCAGCAAAGAAGTAAGGCAGTGCTGAAGGCAGCCGCGCCAGCACGAAGATGCGCCGGCGCCCTGCTCCCATGGCGCGCAGCATTTGGCCGATCTCGGCCTCGGTCGACTCATAGCCCTCGACCAGTGCGACCAGCATCGGAAAGAAGGTGACCAGCGCCACCAGCATGATCTTGGGCGCCAGTCCGAAGCCGAACCACAGCACCACCAGCGGCGCGATCGCCACCAGCGGCAAGGTCTGGCTGACGATGAAGACGGGAACCAACGCGCGGCGCAGCGGCTGGAAGAAGTCGACCAGCATCGACAGCGCAAAAGCGGCGCTGAGCGAACAGGCAAAGCCGAGTAGCGTGGCGCGGATGGTCGGAACGGCGTTGTTGGCCAACGCCTCGCGATTGAGCATCGCTTGCTCGAGGACGCGCGACGGCGCCGGCAATATCGTCGGCTTGATGCCGGAATAGGTGGCATAAAGCTCCCACGCCAGCAGGAGCAACCCGACCGAGACCATGGCCGGCACTGCCTTGGCAAGAAGGCTCGCGATCCGGCGCGAAGCGACTGACGATGAGACCACGGGAGATAACCTTTGACGGCCGCGCGGAAGCGGCGGCAGCTTCAGACAGCCGACGGGCTGTTGGCCGAGACCGTGACGTCGAGAGTTACGTGGCCGGCGCCTGGTCCGAAGCGACAGAAGGCCTCGTCCAGCGCCGAAAAGATCGCACCGGCATCACCGCGCAATTTCGTGCAGAAATGCTTGGAACGCTCATAGACGCCGGACTGCTTGAGAAAGTCGATGCAGCCGTAAATCTCGTCCATGTGGTCGTCGGTGCCCATCACATAGAGCGAGAACTGCGCGGCCGCCGGCTGGCCGGTGACAGCAGCATTGCGCACCGCCGCGATGGCCGCATCCCTGCGCGGGCCGAGTGGCCCGACCGGCCCACCAAGTGCATCGGAGCGGCAGATCGGATCGTCCGGCTCGCCAGGGCAGCCGCGCGAGATGGTGGCGGACAACACGCAATGTTTGCCGCTGCGTGCCGCCGCCACGAAGAGGTCGCGCATGGCAGGAAACAGCACTTCGGGCGGCCCGACCAGCAAGGTCGAGATGTCGTCGGTCTCGATCCTGAGCTTGTCGCGCCAGGGATCGAGCGCGCCAAGCCCGCCAAGGATGACACCGACGAAATCGTCGGTCATGGGATATAGGGAAATCTGTGCGCCTGAAAACACCGCCCGCCTCGCTCCGCTGGTATTACCCAGATCAGCTTCTAGGGTCTGTGGGCTTGCCGCCCCCGTCTCAGCCCCGACCGTACGGAGCACCCCTGTGGATGTGCGCCTTAAAGCATCATTCGGGTTGAAGGGAAAGCCGTTTTTCAGCACACTGCGCCAAAAGGATTGCGCCAGTCGTGGTGCGCCTGAGCGGAATTTTGTCGGGAACCTTCACTGCCGCGACCGGTTGTCCCCATAGTCGCGATGCGATCACCTTCGTAAGAATGAGCGACGAGTTCACAGAAATGGAGACAATGAAAATCCTCGCAGCTTCGGCTCTCACCATTGGCCTGGCGACATCAGCCATGGCGCAAAGTGCTGACGATAACGGTGCAAACGGAGGCGGCAGCGGCAAATCGGTGACGGTTGAGCCGAACACGCCGGCTTCACCCAATACGGTCGAGCCGGACACTGTGGACCCGGGCATAACCAACAGCACGACCGGCATGCCCGATGGCATGAATTCCAACGCGGATGAAAACTGCCCGGCCGGTCCGCAGGGCGCACAGCCAGATGCCAACGGCACCTCGCCGGGCACGGCTTCGCCGACAGTCAACGACAACCATTGCGGCAAGTAAGTTGTCGCCAATTGGAGCGAAAACCCGCGGAGCGAATGCTCCGCGGGTTTTCGGCGCATCGTTAATCGCCGGACAGCGTCTGACGGCCGGTATGCGCATGCCGCAGGAAATCGACGCAGGCGCGCACCGCTGGCGGTGTATGGCGCTGCTTCTGATAACAGGTCGGGCGATTATAAGGTTTTCGCAATTTTCTTATAACCACTTGAAACCAGGAGCAGAAGCGCGCAGTTATAAGAGAACTGCAAATTTCTTATAACGCAAAGACCCTGGTCGGACGCCGCCATGAAATCGATCGATATTGCTTATCGCACTCTGTTCGCTGAACTCGTGCAACGAAGCCTGGATGCCTCGTTCCAAACTGACTTCTCGACGGCAGGCAATTTCGTACGGGTTCCGGTAAAAGGCCGCGACTACTGGTATTTCGAGGAGACCAGACCGAAGACGACAAGACGATATGTCGGTCCGGCCGACGATCCCGAGATCGCAAAACGCGTCGCCGCCTTCAGGGAAATCAAGAGCGATCTGAAAAGCCGTCGTAAGCTCGTATCGACGCTTGTTCGCGAGGCCGGGTTGATGGAGCCGGAAAAATTTACCGGCGATATCGTCGAAGCTCTTGGCAAGGCCGGGTTTTTCCGCTTGCGGGGCGTACTTGTCGGCACGGTCGCATTCCAGACCTACGCCGGATATCTGGGCGTAAGGCTGCCGGGGGTAGCGCTACAGACAGGCGATGCCGACTTTGCCCAATTTCACTCGGTCTCCGTCGAAGTGGGCGACAGTCTGCCACCGATCATGAATGTGCTGCGCGATATCGATCCGTCGTTTCGCGAAATTCCGCACCGAACGGATGCCAATCGCACGACCCAGTTCGAAAACGCTTCCCGCTACAAGGTCGAATTCCTGACCCCAAATCGGGGTAGCGACGACTACGCCGACCACGCGAGCGCGATGCCGTCGCTGGGCGGCGCATCGGCACAACCCTTGCGGTTCCTGGATTTTCTGATCCGCGAACCCGTAAGAACCGTCTTGTTGCATCGATCCGGAGTCCCGGTACTGGTCCCCTCACCCGAGCGATATGCCGTCCACAAACTGATTGTCGCCTCTCTTCGCCAAGCGAATGCAAACGGCGCGGCAAAACGGGAAAAAGATGTTCTTCAGGCAAGCTTGCTGGTCGAGGCGATGGCAACTGCCCGCCGGCAAGATGATCTCGCCGTGGTGTTCTCCGAAGCTTGGAATCGCGGTGCCAGCTGGCGCGATGCAATCCAACGAGGTCTTCGTTTACTCGATCCCGATCGGCAAGACACGGTCGAGACAATCGTTCGAAGGGCACTTTCGGATATTGGTGAAGAGCTCGATGGCTTCACCGACGCGACAAGGCGCGCTGACTGAAGGTGTTTGGGATGCGATGATGCCGCTCGACGACTCCATCGAGCGGCAATGCATGGCAGGACCGGAAGCTGTGAGCCCTACGAAACAGCCTTCTCACGAACCGGCAGCTTCCAGCCTGGCCTGACGAAGTGGCAGGTGTATCCGTTGGGATATTTCTCCAGATAGTCCTGATGCTCGGGCTCGGCTTCCCAGAAGGGGCCAACGGGTGCGACTTCGGTGACGACCTTGCCCGGCCACAGGCCCGAGGCATCGACATCGGCGATCGTGTCCTCGGCGATGCGCTTCTGTTCGTCGCTGGTGTAATAGATCGCCGAGCGATAACTCGTCCCGACATCGTTGCCCTGGCGGTTGCGGGTCGTCGGATCGTGGATCTGGAAAAAGCGTTCCAGCAGCGTGCGATAGCTTATGATGGCCGGATCGAAATTGATCTCGATGGCTTCGGCATGGGTGCCGTGGTTGCGGTAGGTGGCGTTGGGCACGTCGCCGCCGCTGTAGCCGACACGGGTGGAGATGACGCCGGGATAGCGCCGTATCAAATCCTGCATACCCCAGAAGCAGCCACCGGCAAGGACTGCGCGTTCGGTCGAAGTCGCCATATCACGTCTCCTCAAAGGCAAGTTTGTCTGGACATAGATGGGCATTGTCACCTGCTTCGTCCAGCGGACCGGCGGATCTGCTTCAGTTGCTCGGTCGGGCGAGGCCGTCGATAGCACCCGGCAACTGCCGCGCGCCAGGCGGAATGGCGGCGAAGCTGATCGCCACCGGCGGTGCCTTGAGCGACCAGTCGAAAAGAACGATTTTGACCGGGATGTCGCCCACCCACGCCTGCAGATAAGATGGCACATCGCGCCCGGGCCAGACCAGCAATATGCCATGCTCGCGCAGCCGCTCCTTGGTGATCCAGGGGGCGTACTGCATGTTCAGTTCGGTGAAGATCGACGGCTTGTCATAGGCATTGAGGCCCGCCAGCGGCGCAATAAGGGCATGGCCGCCGACGATGTCGAGCCGATCGGGCGTCGCAGCGTGCCAGACAGCCTCTGCCTCATCCGAGATCTTTTGCGCCGGCCAGCAGACGGCGTCCATGCGCCCACGCAGATTGCATTTCGTCCAGCGGATGCCCGCATAGGCACCGGATATGCCGACAATGGAGATGAGCGCGCAGATCGCCAGCTTTCGCATCTCGATGGCGCCGAGGCGATGGCCCAGCAAGGCGAGCGCCACAACGCCAGCAAGATTGTACATCGGCGCGCCCCAGGCCTCGCCGGCGCCGGTGAACAGGGACGCCACCATGACGAGGATCGCCGGGCCAACCCCCATCCACAAGAGATAGACCAGCGTGCCGCGCCCGACGGGCTTTTGCGGCGCGGGCGAGCGCCGCAGCAGCCCTGATATCGCCAGCACCAGAAGAAAGCCGCAGAGCCCGGCCATCTGGACGCCGATATAATAAAAGCGGGAGCGATGGGCCACCACCCACTGATCGCGCCAGGCGGCATAGGTCAGCGGCAGGAAATCGACGCGGCAGAGTTCGGCGGCCAGTGGAGCGGCGACAGCGCCGAAAACCGCGAGCCCAAGCCATGGCCAGGGCGTGGCGAGCCGACTGCGTGCGCGTGTGTCCGACAGCAGCCAGATCGCCCCGAAAAGCAATAATAAGCCGGTGGAAAGCTTGGCATAGAGCCCGACGCCCGACACCAGCCCGAGCGCCAGCCACCAGCCCGGCCCACCACCACGGCCCGCACGCCACAACAGCCAGCAGATAGCGGCCCAGAAGGGCATCTGCGCGTAGTCATGATTGAACTGTGGGGTCGGCCAGCCGAAGAAATAGAGCGACGGCATCAGAAGCACGGCGGCCAGCGCGCGGGTTCGCCCGAGCATGTCGCGGGCCAGCAGATAGACTAGCACGAAAGTGGCCGAGATCGTTAGCTGAGCCACGAGATATTGCGGCCAGCGGAACGATCCGGTCAGAAGATGGCTGATCTCGAGCAGCCAGCCGGGAAGCTGTGGATGCTTGTAGGTCAACAGCACCCATTCGCGGCCCCACATGAAGCCTTCGACGACATCGTTGGGCGGTGACACGTCGACAAGCGCGGGCGCCACGGTCCAGCACAGGATCTGTGTCAGGCATAAAAGCGCCAGGCCGGCTTCTGGATAGCGCGTCAGCCCTGGCCAGATCGACGACTGCCGCCAGTCGCCTGGAACAGAACTGCCGACAGGCAGCCAACCGTTGATGGGTCCGTCGATTCGCGTCATGCGGTGGATAAATCACGCCGGACGGTTTTTCGAACAGCCCAGAACTCGAAGCTTACGAAAATGTATACTTGGGCGACCACGGCAAAACCAAGATTGAGGCAGAGTTTCGCGCCACCATGCCGCCTCTCCCGTCATCACATGCCAGCAAGACAACAATGGAACACGCCATCCCGCGGCACCCTGAACATGCCGGGGCATGGCGCATTGGGCGTGATCGCGGCAGGCGTCGCCCAAGCCTGACCGGCTCCCGTCCTCAGAAAAGCATCCAGGATTTGAAAAATGCGCCACCACCATGCCGTCATTCACTACCGTGCGCTCGATTTCTGGATGGCCCGTGCGGCCGTTCTCGTCATCATCTGCCTGCAGCTTCTGGTCATCAACAATCTCTCATTCGGGCCGCGCTGGCTGGCGCCCGCGCTGGAAGCCGCCCTGCTGCTGCCCTTGTCGGTGGCCACCGCCTGGACACAGGCCGCCACCCGGAAGGCGGTCGAGGACCACGAGTGGCATGCGATCGGCCAGTTTCGGGTCATGATCCGCAGAACAGCCCTGACCATGACCGCCATCATCAGCATCATGAATTGCGGTTCGCTGGTCCTGCTGGTGCATGCCTTGCTGGAGGGCCATGCCGGCAACAGCGGCACGACCCTGCTGATCGACGCACTCAACATCTGGGTTACCAACGTCATCGTCTTTGCCTTGTGGTTCTGGAGCACCGATCGCGGCGGGCCGCCGACCTGCGGTCTGGTCAAGCTTGCGCAGGCCGATTTCCTGTTCGCGCAGATGACGTTGAACGACCGTGAACTCCAAGATTGGCTGCCCGGCTTCGTCGATTATTTCTTCCTCGCCTTCACCAATGCGACCGCGTTTTCGCCCACCGACACCTTGCCACTTTCCCAGCGCGCCAAGCTGCTGATGATGGCCGAGGCCATGATCTCGCTGCTGACCATCGCGCTGGTCGCGGCACGCGCGGTCAACATCCTCGCTTGATCGGCCCGACACGCAAAAATAGCCCGCCCGGCGCACCGGAACGGGCTATTTTGGGTTGTCTTCGATGGTTAGATGCAGCGCCGAACTTAGTGGCGCTTGCCCAGACTGTAGCTTTTGCCGCCCAGCAGGTTGACGCCGAGCCCGCTCAGAACGCCACCGACGATATTGGTCTTGTTGCCGTTCAGAATGCCTGAAAGGACATTGCCGCTCAGGATGTTGTTGCCGCTGAGCACGTCGTTCAGCGCGGTGATCTTGCCAAGGTCGATGGACGGCGAAACATTGATCAGGCTGCCCGAATTGCCTCCCCAGCCGCCCGAACCTCCGCACCCACAACCCGCCTCGGCGGCTCCAACGGACGATGCAACTGCAACAGCGGCGAAAATAACAGTGAACTTGTTCATGAAAGCTATTCCCGTTTGATGATGGAGATGGCTTCCGTCTTCTGTGGTCTACCTCTTGCTTAACAATATATGAGCGCTTCATCCCCTCAAGTCTTTATGTATTTTCGGTGCTTCAATCAAAAATTAACAATAATCATTATGCATAACCGACATGATTAACTTGCTTGTGACAACGGGCGATGACGAGACCGGTCAGCTCGAATGCCGCTCAGCAATGGCCGATCGGAAATACAAAAAAGCCCGCCCCGGCGTGAGCCGAAGCGGGCAGCGGTCGGTCCTGGAAATGAAAGCCACGCTGCGCCAGGTCGCCCGCCTCGGTAATTCCGTCAGGCAGTGGCCAACAGACGACGCGGTGCCAACAGCTA
>NZ_RZQT01000187.1:0-9497 GCF_003998485.1 Mesorhizobium sp. M7A.F.Ca.CA.001.04.2.1 | reverse complement strand
GCTTGCATAGATGGTCTGGTAATCGGCCCGGTCGCGTTCGTCGTCGTCGCGTTTCGAGGCGATATAGGGCGGCAGCGGAATATGGCCTACCGCGTGCAGCGCCTCGTCGAGGAACGGCCCCGACAGATCGAAGCCAAGCAGCGCCTCGCCGCCCTCGCCTTTCTCGATCACCGTGGCGTCGAGCTGACCGAGGAAACAGGAATTGCCGTCATGGCCGAAATGGATGCGGTCGCCGGCGGCAATGCGCTTGCCCGGCCGCATGAAGGCCAGCCAGCGGTCCGGCGCCATGCGCATATGCAGCGTGGCTTCGACCTGCGCCGTCGCCTCGCCCCGCCGCCTTATGCCTTTGAGTTGCGCCGGAATGACCTTGGTGTCGTTGAACACCAGCACGTCGCCGGCACTGAGCAAGGACGGCAGGTCGCCAACCGTCCGGTCCTCGAGCCCTTCGCCGGGCTTGACCAGAAGCATCTTGGCGCTGTCACGCGGCTGCGCCGGGCGGAGCGCGATGCGCTCCTCCGGCAGCTCGAAGTCAAAGAGATCGACGCGCATCAGTAGAGCCGGACGAGCAGCGCTCCGGCCAAGAGCAGCACCGCGCCGGCAACGCGTCCCAGCGAGATTTCACGCACCGCGACGCCGAGGAAGCCGACGCGGTCGATGAGCATGCCGGCCAGCAACTGGCCGGCGACCAGAAACGCCATCAGCGCGGCAGCACCTATGCGTGGCGTCAGGATCGTCGACAGCGTGACATAGAAACCGCCGAGCATGCCGCCGGCCACGAACAGCCAGGGCGCCGGCGCTTTCCAGTCGAGCGAGACCCCTTGCAGCTTCACCACCGTAACGGAGATAATGCCGAGCACGATCGCGCCCGACAGGAACGAAAACGCAGCCGCCGCGACCGGGAGACCCAGGCCGCGCGCCAGCTGCGAATTGATCGGCGCCTGAATGGCAATGAAGGCGCCGGATAGGATGCCGAGAAGCGACCAGACGACGCCCATCATTGTCGTTTGCCCTTACTTGACGTCGGCCGCGACCTTCAGCGACACGATCTTGTCGGGATCCTGCACCGGCTCGCCGCGCTTGATCTTGTCGACATTGTCCATGCCTTCGATGACCTGGCCCCAGACCGTGTATTGGCGGTTGAGGAAGGCGGCGTCGTCGAAGCAGATGAAGAACTGCGAATTGGCCGAGTTCGGGTTCTGCGAACGGGCCATCGAGCAGGTGCCGCGGCCATGGTTGGCGTTGGAAAATTCGGCCTTCAGGTCCGGCTTCTCAGAGCCGCCCATGCCCGCACGGGACGGCGCGAAGGAAGGCTTGCTCGAATTGCCGAACTTGACGTCGCCGGTCTGGGCCATGAAGCCTTCGATGACGCGGTGGAAGACCACGCCGTCATAGGCGCCTTCCCTAGCCAGTTCCTTGATGCGGGAGACGTGGCCCGGCGCCAGGTCGGGGAAAAGTTCGATGACGACCGTGCCCTTGGTCGTTTCCATGATGAGCGCGTTCTCGCGGTCCTTGATTTCGGCCATGTCAGATATCCTTTTGAGAAAACAGAGTTATTTGACAATTTTACTTGTCTGCGGCGATGCGCACCTTGATCATCCGGTCGGGGTCGGAGACCGTGCCGTTATCCGCCTGGTCGCCCTTCTTGATGTGATCCACCAGTTCCATGCCGCTGACGACATTGCCGACGATGGTGTACTGGCCGTCGAGCGGCGGTGCCGGAGCGAACATGATGAAGAACTGCGAATTGGCCGAATTGGGGTCCTGCGAGCGGGCCATGCCGACCACGCCGCGCTTGTAATGTTCGGTCTGCGAGAATTCGGCCGGCAGGTCGGGCAGGTCGGAACCGCCGGTGCCGACGGCCTCGGCGCTGAAACCCTTCTTCATATTGCCGAACTTGACGTCGCCGGTCTGCGCCATGAAGCCGTCTATGACGCGGTGGAAGGCGACGTTGTCATAGGCGCCTTGGCGCACCAGCTTCTTGATCTGCTCGACATGCTTTGGCGCCAGATCGGGCCGAAGCGCAATGGTGACGTCTCCGTCCTTCAGCGTGATGACCATGGTGTTTTCCGGGTCGGCGGCGAAGGCCGAGACCGATGCGGTCACAAGGCCGGCAAGCACAACGAGGAACGAGGCGAGCTTTTTCAGCTGCATATCTATCTCCGGAATCTTATTTCGCGAATTTGGCGGTGAGCGCACCGGCAACCGCCGCCGGCACGAAGGGGCGGATGTTGCCTCCCATAGAGGCAATCTGGCGGACAAGTGTGGCGGTAATGGTGCGCACGGACGGGCTGGCGAACAGAAAAACCGTCTGCAACTCAGGTGCCATAGTCTCGTTCATGCCGGCCATCTGCATCTCATAGTCGAGGTCGGTGCCGTCGCGCAGGCCGCGGATCATGATCGAGGCGCCGTGCTTCCTGGCGGCGTCGATGACCAGCCCGTCGAAGGCGACGACCTTGATACGGGCACCATCGCTGCCGAATTCCGTCTTCGTCGCCGTCTCGATCAGCTTCACCCGCTCCTCGAAGGAAAACAGCGGCTGCTTGCCCGGATGGATGCCGATCGCCGCATAGACGATGTCGGCCACGGCCAGCGATGCCTTCAGCACATCGAGATGGCCGTTGGTCAGCGGGTCGAAGGAGCCGGCATAGAGGGCAATGCGTTCGGTCATGGCAGGTGCTTCTAATGCATGATCCCAAAAAGTGGAAACCGGTTTTTGCGGACAAACGGTTTTTCGTTTGTCCTAGAGATCATGCTCAAATGAAAGCTAGAGCCTGTTCCATCTTCCGTCCACCAAGATGGAACAGGCTCTAGCGAGCCTCTCTCGCAAAGGCAAATCCGATCGGCGCGCCGGCCGTGAACCTTTTCCGGCACATGAACGACAGATGAACACGCTGATCACGAAGCCTTCACGCAGCGTTCACTAGGTTGCACCTTAATTAGATGAAACCAAAATCCCATCTATCCGTTGTTAGGCGCAGGAGAACACGCACATGCTGATCTACATGCTCGCCACCGCAATGACCGTCGCCATGCTGATCGCCACCGTATTTGGGCTGCATCAGGAGGCACAACGCATCCGCGTCAAGGCAAACACCAAGCGCTTCGAAGGCTTCGGCCCGCGTAAGCCATATCGCCACTACTGATAAAGCCTGAACTTGCTGCCGCGCCGGCCAGCTGGCCGGCGTTGCCATGTCACAACCTGGGTGCCGGACTTAGTCCGCACCCTCCGGACCGGCGTCAGACGCCGCAGCGGCATCGGCACCGCCCTCGACGGTCTCTTCGCTTTCTTCGTCCGCTTGCGGTTCAGAGATCCGCTCGACCGAAACCACCTTTTCGCCTTCAGCCGTGTTGAAGATGGTCACGCCCTTGGTGGCGCGGCTGGCGAAACGAATGCCGTTGACCGGCACCCGGATGACGGTGCCGCCGTCCGACACCAGCATGATCTGGTCGTCATTGCCGACCGGGAAGGTCGCCACCAGCCTGCCAATCTCGGCCGCCTTCGACACGTCGGTGGCGCGGATGCCCTTGCCGCCGCGTCCGGTCAGCCGGAAATCATAGGACGACGAACGCTTGCCGTAGCCGAATTCGGTCACCGTCAGCACGTACTGTTCGTGCGCCTTGAGTTCTTCGTATCGGCTGTCGGAAAGCTCTGTCTCCTCGCCGATCTCCTCATTGGTCAGCGCGATCTCTTCCTCTTCTCCGGCCGTTTCCGTGGCAAGCCGCCGCTCCGCCGCCGCGCGCTTCAGGTAAGCGGCGCGTTCCGCCGGCGAAGCATCGACATGCTCGATCACCGACATCGAGATGATGCGGTCGGTCTCGGCCATGGTTATGCCGCGCACACCGACCGAATTGCGGCTCTGGAAGACGCGCACGTCGCCGACGGAGAAGCGTATGCACTGGCCGGAACTGGCGGTCAGCAGCACGTCGTCCTTGTCGGTGCAGGTTTCGACGCCGAGGATCTCGTCGCCTTCTTCCTCCAGCTTCATGGCGATCTTGCCGTTGCGGTTGACCTGGACGAAGTCGGATAGATCGTTGCGGCGCACGGTGCCGCGCGTGGTGGCGAACATGACGTAGAGTTCGCCCCAGCTGGCCTCGTCCTCGGGCAGCGGCATGATGGTGGTGATGCGCTCGCCCTGCTCCAGCGGCAGCATGTTGATCAGCGCCTTGCCGCGTGACTGCGGATTGCCGATCGGCAGCCGCCAGACCTTTTCCTTGTAGACGATGCCGCGCGAGGAGAAGAACAGCACCGGCGTATGGGTGTTGGCGACGAACAGTCGGGTGACGAAATCCTCTTCCTTGGTCGACATGCCGGAGCGGCCTTTGCCGCCGCGGCGCTGCGCCCGGTAGAGCGACAGCGGCACGCGCTTGATGTAGCCGGAATGGCTCACCGTCACGACCATGTCTTCGCGCTGGATCAGATCCTCGTCTTCCATGTCCGAACCGCCGTCGGTGAGCTCGGTGCGGCGCGGCGTGCCGAACTCGTCGCGCACGGCGGCAAGCTCGTCCTTGACGATCTGCTGGACGCGTGCGCGGGAAGACAAAATGTCCAGATAATCGATGATTTCGGCGCCGATCGTGTTCAACTCGTCGGCGATCTCGTCGCGGCCGAGCGCGGTCAGGCGCTGCAGGCGCAGCTCGAGGATGGCGCGCGCCTGCTCCTCGGACAGATTGTAGGTACCGTCCTCGTTGATCCGGTGGCGTGGGTCATCGATCAGGAGGATCAGAGATTCCACGTCGCCAGAGGGCCAGCGCCGCTCCATCAACTGCTCACGCGCCGTCTGCGGATCCGGCGCGGTGCGGATCAGCTTGATGACTTCGTCGATGTTGGCGACTGCGATAGCGAGACCGACCAGCACATGGGCGCGATCGCGCGCCTTGCGCAGCAGGAACTTCGTCCGCCTTGTGATCACCTCCTCGCGGAAGGCGACGAAAGCCTTCAGCATATCGGTCAGGTTCATCACTTCCGGCTTGCCGCCATTCAGCGCCACCATATTGGCGCCGAAAGAGGTCTGCAGCGGCGTGAAGCGGTAGAGCTGGTTGAGAATGACGTCGGCAACGGCGTCGCGCTTCAGCTCGATGACGACCCGGTAGCCCTGGCGGTCGCTCTCGTCGCGGATATCGGAAATGCCTTCGATGCGCTTGTCGCGCACCAGCTCAGCCATCTTCTCGATCATCGACGACTTGTTCACCTGGTAGGGAACTTCGGTGATGATGATGGACTCGCGGTCGTTGCCGCGCTGTTCGATGTTGACGCGCCCGCGCATGACGATGGAGCCGCGGCCGGTCGAATAGGCGCTGTAGATGCCCGAACGGCCAAGCACGATGCCACCGGTCGGAAAATCAGGGCCAGGAATGATCTCCATCAGCGCCGGCAGGTCGATCGCCGGATTGTCGATGATGGCGATGGCGCCATTGCAGACTTCACCGAGATTGTGCGGCGGGATGTTGGTCGCCATGCCGACGGCGATGCCGCCCGAGCCATTGACCAGAAGGTTGGGAAAACGTGCCGGCAGAACCTTAGGTTCGCTGCCGGAAGCATCATACGTGTCCTGGAAATCGACGGTATCCTTGTCGATATCCTCCAGGAGCTCGTGCGCGACCTTGGTCAGCCGCGCTTCCGTGTAGCGCATCGCCGCAGGCGGATCGCCGTCGATGGAGCCGAAATTGCCCTGCCCGTCGATCAACGGAACGCGCAACGACCAGTCCTGCGCCATGCGCACCAAGGCGTCATAGATGGAAGCATCGCCATGCGGATGGTATTTACCCATCACGTCGGCGACAGGACGCGCCGACTTCACATATTTGCGGTTCCAATGGTAGCCGCTCTCATGGGCGGCGAAGAGAATGCGGCGATGCACCGGCTTCAGGCCGTCGCGCACGTCCGGCAGCGCACGGCTGACGATCACGCTCATGGCGTAATCGAGATAGGAGCGCTGCATCTCCTCGACGATGGATATCGGCTCGATGCCGGTGGGGCCGCCGTCGGCGCCGCGCGGTGTCTTCTGGTCGGTCAAATCGGATCACAATCTAATCAGGAATCACTTGGTGCTTATATAGGAAGCAAGCCCGAAACTCCAACCTTCACGGCACTTTTCCAGTGTCATTTTTGATGGTAATTTCAAATGGATACCGATGATTGCGACGATATGGCCAAGGCGGTTTTCGCCGCCCTGACGCAAAAGCCTGCGTGTCTGCCTTGCGGTGCACCGGGCCGATTCACCAAGCAGAAACGACCTATGCGCCACGGCGGCTGCGATACTGGCTTGGCGTCTGCCCCATGATCCGCCGAAAACGACGATTGAAGGTCGACAGATCGCTGAAGCCAGCGCCGAAAGCGATCGCGGAAACCGTATCGTCCGACATGCGTAGCCGCACCGCGGCCCTGTGCAATCGCGTCTTGAGCAGGAATTGGTAGGGGGTCATGCCCGCCACCTGCCGGAAGATGCGCAGGAAATGATACGGACTGGTCGCCGTCTCATCGGCAAGTGCTGAAAGCGAGATCGGCCCGTCTGCATCGAGTTCGATGCGCCGCACAGCTTCGGCAACCCGTTTTTGATCGCGGCGTCTCGGCGCGCGCCTGACATGCGTAGCGCCGGAGGCTGTAGCCACGGCAGCACCGGCCATGCGCAGGGAAAGTTCCTCGAAGGCGTCGATGTCGGCCATCTCGCGAGCGGTTTCCGCCTCGGCCAGGAGTGGCGCCAGGACCGGCAAAGGCGGCAGGCGCGCCGCCTCGAAAGCCAGCTTCCTGGCGCCCGGCACGCCAGCCGCGATCCGCTCCATGTAGGACGGCCTGAAATGGAACGAGAGGCAACGATCGCCGCCGCCATGCTCGTGCCCGCATTCGTAACATGTGCCGGGATTGCCGAGCAGGAGCGCGCCGGGCGCCAGCATCGCCGTTCCTTGTTGGGCGCGGTAGCGGAACGTGCCGCTGGTGACTGCAGCCACACAGAAATCCTGATGCGCCTCCTCGAACGGCCGGCCGGCGCCGGCCGTGCAGATCACATCCGTCACATGCCAACCGGCTCCGGATGCGAGACTATGCGTGGTCGTCGTCATGGTCGAAATATAGCAATTTTTCCCAAGCCCAGAACCCCGTAACCGCCTATTCCCTCCCAATCTCCTGACAAGAAGAGGCCACAACCATGTTCGATCAATCTTCGTTTGCCGATGCCCTGCATAGCCCCGGACCGATCGAAGGCCTTGCCGAAAAACTGAGCCTTTACGGCCGCTTCGTCGGCGCCTGGACTTTCGACGCCTCGCGCCACCTCGAGGACGGAACGGTGCTGACAGGGCGCGGCGAGGTGCATTTCGGCTGGGTGCTGGAAGGCCGGGCGATCCAGGACGTCTGGATCCTGCCCGCGCGGGACACTGGTTCCCAGCCTTCGCTCGGCAAATGGACTTTTTACGGCACGACACTGCGCGTCTATGATCCCGGCGCGGATGCCTGGCACATCTTCTGGAGCGACCCGCGCAACCAGTATTTCAGCCGCCAGCTCGGCCGCGCCGAGGGCGACACGATCGTGCAAGTGGGCACCGACGGCACCGGCAGCTCAGTACGCTGGGGCTTTTCACGCATCACCGAAAACGCCTTCCGATGGCTGGGCGAGCGCTCGCACGGCAATGGCGCGACATGGCGGCTGGAGGTCGAGTTCCTGGCGCGCCGAGCGGTTTGATCGCCGAAGAATGCAGCAGCCTGGAATAAAAGCGTCGCGACCCTTTGCGCCCTCCGCTGTCTCGCCGGCATCAACCACTTTCTCACGAACAGTTCCCACCGAACGGGCTTTGCTCTACCAATTATCCTGGTACGGGCACGGCCCGGCGGGAGGGTCAGAGATGCCGAGTTTCGACAGCCTGTTCAACGCGTTCGTCACCATTCTCGTGACCATCGATCCGCCCGGCCTGGCGCCGCTGTTCCTCGCCGTGACGCGCGGCATGAACCGCGAGGAGCGCCAGCAGGTTTCCGTCCGCGCCTCGATCATCGGTTTCCTGGTGATGGCGCTGTTTGCGGTTGCAGGCGCCTCGATCCTGTCGGTGTTCGGCATCACGCTGCCGGCTTTCCGCGTCGCCGGCGGCTTCCTGCTGTTCTTCATCGCCTTCGAAATGGTGTTCGAGCGCCGGCAGGACCGCAAGGAAAAGATCGGCGACGTCGCCATCACCAAGGACATGATCCACAACATCGCCGCCTTCCCGCTGGCAATCCCGCTGATCGCGGGTCCCGGCGCCATTTCGGCAACTGTGCTGCTCTCAGGTTCCTTTCAAGGCTTCGCGGCGCAGGCGGCGCTGGTCGGCATCATCTTCGTCTGCCTTGCCATCACCTATCTGGTGTTCGTGCTGTCGGAACGCATAGACCGCATCCTCGGCCAGACCGGCCGCTCGATCCTGACCCGCCTGCTCGGCGTCATCCTGGCAGCACTGGCCGTGCAATTCGTCGCCGACGGCATCAAGGCGCTGATAGCGGGCTGACAGGCTGACGCGGCGAGAATCTCAAAGCCGGCTCTATCTCGCCGTCGTGTCGACGACCTCGAAATCGTGGGCAATCGTGGCGGTCTTGGCAAGCATCGCGGAGGCCGAGCAATATTTTTCGATCGAAAGGTCGATCGCGCGTTTCACCTTGTCGCTGGAGAGTTGCCTGCCCTTGACGACGAAATGCATATGAATGCGGGTGAACACTCTGGGTTCGGTTTCCGCCCGGTCGGCCTCGAGCTCGACAACGCAGTCCTCGACCGCCTCGCGCCCCTTTTCGAGGATGTGCACGACATCATAGGCCGAACAGCCGCCGGTGCCGATCAGCACCAGCTCCATCGGGCTCGGTCCCGGCGTCCTGCCTTCCGGTCCGGGCGCGGTTCCCAGCACCAGTTTGTGGCCGCTACCAGACTCGCCGACGAAGGTGCGTTCCTCGACCCATTTTACGCGTGCTTTCATCGAACTCGTCCTTCGCCATATTTCGTTGATCGCCATGTCAGCGTTCAGTTCGACAATGCAAAACCCCGAAAGTCCATGAGGGACTCTCGGGGCGCAATGTTTGACTTAAGCCAAAAATAACATCTGCAGTTGCGATCAGAACGGGATTTCGTCGTCCAGTTCGCGCGACGAACCGCCACCGCCGCCGCTCTTGGCACCGCCACCACCGCGATTGAAGCCTTCGCTCGGGCTGGACTGGCCGAAATCGGAACCACGGCTGCTGCCGCCACCGGCATAGCCGCCAACCTGGCCGCCTTCACCCTGCCCGCGCGCGTCGAGCATCTGCAGCTCACCGCGGAATTTCTGCAGCACGACTTCCGTCGTGTACTTGTCGGCGCCGGTCTGGTCCTGCCATTTGCGCGTCTGCAGCTGGCCCTCGACATAGACCTTCATGCCCTTCTTCAAATACTGCTCCGCCACCTTGGCGATGCCCTCATTGAAGATGACGACGTTGTGCCATTCGGTCTTTTCCTTGCGCTCGCCGGAATTCTTGTCGCGCCAGCTTTCCGACGTCGCAATGCGAATGTTGACGACCG
>NZ_RZQT01000186.1:0-9524 GCF_003998485.1 Mesorhizobium sp. M7A.F.Ca.CA.001.04.2.1 | reverse complement strand
GATACAACCTCTGTTGCCGAGCTGACCCAAGAGCTCTTCGCCGATGCTAAAGCGCTCGGCATCAAAACCACTGAGATCGAGGAAGACGTGGGCAGCGCCTACGAAGCGATCCTAAACGCGGTGTTCCGCCGTAACGGTCACTTGGCAAACTGATCATGTCCGACCTAGGCCGGACGCCTTCGCAAGCGCAGATCGCAGTTGGCGCCACCATGGGGTGATTGCTGGGCACCACGGCAAGAAGCATTGTTGTTAGTCGCTTCCTCAAACGGCTCTACTGACATCCCAGATGTGAGGTTTGTTCCCGCTCATGTCTCGGTCTTTGCAAGGGTACACGTAGGGTCGGAGAGCGAAAGCGCTCTGCGTCCTGCAACCAAGAGGTACACCGCGCTCTTTGCAGCACGTGTCGAGCGTCGTCGGCGCATATGTTCATGTGTGCTCACGGAAAGCGCGCCCAGACAGACCGACCGGGCAAGGGTGGGTGCGAGGAACGCGGAAGGGAGGCGGAGCCTTGCACTCAAGAAAGACCTGCGGCACATCTCAGCAGCCAGCGATATCAAGCTCGAGCAGCATCCAATGATTGCCAGTCGGGTGCCATTAAGTACCAAATCGCGGTCGCAGTATAGCTCCAGGCCTGTGAGCTCACCGCCGCAGCAATTGTCACCAGCAGGATTAGCACCATCGTCTCGCACGTGGTTTCGGTGGCGTCGTACATTACATTGGCGGGAGTGTGAACAGACCTCAGGAAGCTCACCCTTTCGTAACTTCGCTTGACTAGGAGGAACTGTGGAAGCGTTGTCTATCCCCACCCTAGGAATGATCCTGCTCACGGCCTCGCTGGTGGCCATGATTTCGAGGCGTCTGCGGCTGCCTTACAGTGTCGGCTTGGTTGTCGCCGGCATTGCACTGAGCTTCCTCCCGGGCGTTGCCGAGCTGCCTCTCAGCCGTGATCTGATTTTCACCGTGTTCCTGCCGCCGCTGATCTTCCAGGCTGCCCTGGAGATCGAGTGGCGTCACTTCAGAGTAGATCTGCCGGTGACAGCGCTGCTTGCCTTTCCAGGGGTCGCGATCGCAGCTGCGGCAGTGGCGGTCGGCATGCATCTGCTGCTTGGGTGGAGCTGGATTGGAGCGAGCCTGTTCGGTGTGCTGATCGCCGCCACGGACCCGGTATCAGTGCTGGCGGCCTTCAAGGAAATGAAAGTGCAAGCTCGCCTCCGTCTCCTTGTCGAATCCGAAAGCCTACTCAACGACGGTGCAGCCGCGGTGGGTTTTGCAATTCTCATCTCTGTGGCTGCTGGCGCCAGCGCAACGCCGTTAGCTATAGCGTCGTCATTTGGCTGGACAGTGACGGGTGGGGTGGCCGCAGGCGCGGCTGTGGCAGCGTTAATTCTTCTTATCGCGGGGCGGACTGAAGATTACCTGGTTGAGATCACATTGACAACGATTGCCGCCTACGGCTCTTTTCTTGCCGCTGAAAAGTTCGGCATGTCGGGTGTGCTGGCGACGCTGACTGCCGGCCTGCTGGTCGGAAATGTCGGCTGGAAGGGTGCTATCTCGGCCAATGCACGAAGCCACGTGCTCGCCTTTTGGACCTATTCGGCGTTCCTGGCCAACTCCATTGTGTTCATTCTGATTGGTGGACATGAAGCCCACCAGCCGTTGGGGATCTTTTCCGCAAGCTCCTTTATTGCTGTCGTGCTCGTGCTCCTCGGCCGCGTGCTGGCCATCTATCCACTCTGTGCCCTGCTGAGGGGGACCTCACTCCAGGTCAACGTCAAGTACCAGCACATTCTGGTCTGGGGAGGACTGCGAGGATCGCTTGCACTGGCGTTGGCCCTTGCACTGCCGCAAGGGATACCCGAAAGGGGGGAAATCATCGTCACGGCGTTTGCTGTCGTGGCGTTTTCAATTTTCGTCCAGGGCCTCACTATGCCTTGGCTTATCCGAAGGATGGGGCTGACGATTAGAGACTGAGACTTGGTCGCCCCGCTCCGCCGCCGACCTAGACGCCCGACCAGTCACCGGCTAAGCAGAAGAGGGGATCGTCATGCTGATGCGATCCGGCGTCGCACGGCCACGCACCACCGCCGTGACAGCGCGCCTTCATCGCCACCTTGAAACCCCCACCCATCTCCAAGAGTCTGGAGCGGGTGGGTCCGCGTCAAGCAAGAGCTAGTAAACATCCCGCTTACAGGCGCTCAGAGCGTTCGTTCGGGATGGCATTGGTCGTCATGGCAAGACGATCTAAAACCTTGCGGGATCTTTCGTTGTTCGAAGCGTCGCTTCGATGGTCAAGTGGAGGTCATCCAACTGTGCATCTGCCCGTCGCTGAAATTCCCGCGCGAATTTGATCAGCGAGGCGTCTGGATGCTAAGGGCTCGGCGCGTTCATTTCCGAGCGACCCAGTTGACCAACTTGGGGTCTGGATTCTGCTTTCCGGTAAGTGTGGCGACCAACGACGCGGCGTGATACCGCCATTGGTCTTTCGGGATGTTGTCTTCGACCACCAGTCTCTTGAATGACCGATGTCCACTCAATGAACGCCACCTTCTCGCCTGTCATGGTCTCGATCGACTTCACAGGGGTTCTCAATCCACGCCCGCGCACCTGCGGCGTGCTTATCCAGGCGCATCAGGTTCGGCCTCTATCCGGGGCAGAGCAAATGGTTCGGAGCCGCCTTCAGCGACCCGGTCCACGCTCAGCAGGCTGCGCGCATACTCCTGCTGCGCACGAACAATGGCATCATTCTGCTGCGAGGGAAGAAAGACCGGCAAAGCAAGGCACACACTTTGTGTGGCCAACAGCTTATTCCAGTTCGCGACCAGCGCCTTGAAAGCCCGTCCAACCGCCCTTGGATTGCGGTCGAGGTCATAGAGGCCCAGCGGATTGACCCGTCCGTTGTTCTCCCGAAGCGCACTGTCCCAGTCCACCTGATCCGTCAGTGAGTACCAGGTGAAGCCTACGATGGGAATGCCGTCGTTGCGGATGCGCAGCACGTTGGCCCACTCTTTCCACAACCAATAGACGGCCTCGTCTCCATTAGGGCCTTCGCTGATGTTGGTCTCTGTATGCATGACAGGTAGCCGGTAGCGGTTGAAGTACTGCCGCGTGATCTCGTCGTAGCCAAACACCTCGCCGGACCCGGACGTCGTGCCGTCTTCCCAAACCCGATGTTCGTTGGTCTGGTAATAATCGGTGCCCATCACGCAATGCCGACGCAGATGGTTCTCCAGGAAGAAACTGTATTCTTCGGCCGTCATCCCGTTTTCGAGAAGGTAACGATAGGTGCGCGCGTCGACGTCGTGACCGTAGTTGAGATCAAGCGACAGGAAACGCTCTCTGTTGAACCGCTCCGCCCCTAAGATCGCCTCGGGAGAGTCGGCGTGGAAGTATTCCGAGGATTCGCTCTGAATAAAAATCGCGTCCGGTCGCACCTCGAGGATCGCCCGCATGGCAAGCACGTTTGCCTTCACGATGTGCTTGAGGGCGGTGACGAAGGCGGTGTCGCTGCTCAGTTGCTCGTTCCACCAACCCCAGCGGGCTGAAAAGGTGGCGCAGATGAACATCTCATTTATTGGCGTGAAGAGCTGGATCCACGGATAGCGGATCGCAAAACCCCGGGCATAGTGTTCGAATAGTCTCGGAAAGTCGGGGTTCTGGAAATTACCAACCCAGTCCGGCACGCCAAAATGGCAAAGGTCGACGATCGGGAGAACGTCCTTCGCCTTTAGGTCGGAGAAGGTCTCGTCGGCGAAAGCCCAGTCGTAACGTCTATCAGCTAGCCACGTTTTGTGAATGGGAGGTCCGTAGCGGAGGAAATGGAGCCCGAGGTCCTGGACGAGTTCGAAGTCGGTGCGCCATCGATGGTAGAAGCGACATTTTTCCAGTTCGTCGACCCGCTCCCGCCCTCCTCGAATAGTCGGTGTGCTGTTCTCGATGCCGGTGGCAAACATGAACGTGAACATTGATGGTCCTCAGCCAATGCAGACATGCCTGACTTGCTCAACGTTCAGTGCTCCACGCCGTTCCTGCAAGGTGGTTGAGGGTCGGTGATCCTGGCCTGGCCGAGGCGGTTGTCCACCGTAACCACGCACAGCGTCTTCGGCGAAGCCTTCGCCAAGTCGAGCCTGAAGGAGTTCAGCGACAGCCGGTCGATCGGTGCCAAGCTCGGCTTCAGTGTCAAGTGGTAGTCGGCAGGTTGCAGGCTGATAGGGGCAATGAGCTTGGCGCCGAAGCGAGCCGGGCTGATACGAATAGATCAAGATATGATCCGTAGGAACTGGGGCTGAAGCCTCCTGCTGATGCAACTGCTGCGCTCTGATGGGCTTTGCCATTTCGGTGTTTGCGCAAAAGATGATATGGGTTCCGGGCGGTGCGACGTCACTCCAGGAGAGCTACCAGGACTGGAGCCTCACATGTCATAGATCGCCTGCGCTGTCTCACAGCAACAAACGCAGCAGAACGGCCAGCGGACAAGGCTGTCGAGCTCAGGCGGATCAGCGATGGGACCTTGGCCGGCAACCTCGTGCTTCCGTGGGCTTCTGCTCGACGCCGGCGCAAGCCTGCAGATCGACGACGGCCCGTCGCTCGACGTGCTTCGCTTCTCGACCTGCGTGCCCGCCGGCTGCATCGTCCAGCTCACCCTCGATGAAGGAACAGTGGCCGCATTGCGGGGAGGAGCGGCGCTGAAGAGCGAGGTCAGGAGCACCGATCAGAAGGAGGCGCTGTGATGGCCGGGATTGCGAGATTTCTAGCGGCTATGATACTGGAACGAAGTCTGCCGCCTGGTTTCTGCGGCTCGGATCGCAATCGACGCCGTAACCGGCAGGCCGGGTATTTAGTCTTCGGACAGAGCGAGTTCGGCGCATCTCTCGATATTCCAATTGGTCTCTCAGGATGCGCCAGGACCATCCTCCCTTCCCAACCGGTGCAATCTATGATCCGCTCCCGCCACAGGAGGATCGCATGGCATTCTCTGTTATCGGGGCTGGGTTCGGCCGCACCGGCACGCACACTCTGAACTTGGCGCTTGAAATGCTCGGGTTTGGGCCGTGCCATCACATGGAGGACGTCAACTCTAACCCCGAGCACCGCGACCTGATCCGCGCGGCCGGGCGCCGCGAGCCGGCGAACTGGGACGTCGTCTATGCCGGTTACAAGTCGGCAGTCGACTGGCCGACGGCCTATTTCTGGCGCGAACTCGCCGAGTATTTCCCCGACGCCAAGCTCATCCTCACCGTTCGCAACCCCGAGGACTGGTACAGGAGCGCACGCGTCACGATCTTCAACACCATGGGCGAGACCGCCGACCCGCAAAGTTTTGGCCGGGCCGTCATAGAGACGAAAATTTTCGGCGGTCGTCTCGACGACGAAACCCATGCTATCGAAGTGCTCGAAGCCCACAACGCCGAAGTGATCTCAGCTTTCCCGCCGTCGCGCCTGCTGGTCTGTAAGGTGGCCGACGGCTGGCCGAACCTGTGCGCCTTTCTCGGCGTGCCGATCCCGGCTGAACCCTTCCCCCACAGCAACACCACTACCGAATTCCGAAACCGCTTCGCCAAATAAGCCCCACACCGAGTTCGACGCCGAAGCCAGGCCAATGCGCGTAGCAGCCTGTCCACGCCGGCTCCGTTGCGTGTAACCAACGGGGGAGCGGGTGCATCAGAAAGGGACGGTGGGCGCTGTTGGGCGCGAAGGTGCCATGCGGCTAGCCGCTCTCGGATGTCCGCTACTGGGCGGCGGCCATGATAAGTGCAATGGCCAACTTGAGGCGCAAAGTCGCCCGACTGCAACAGCGTGCGCGTGTTCGACCATGATGTCAGTGGCACCATAGCGGCGGCGCGGAGAACCTCGCCCCACGTACGCCCAGGCTGGTCGAGGGACGGCTGCAGGATTGCGAGGAGCCGGGTTGCCGATGCGTCGGCAAGCCGGTCCTCAAGGGGTCATTTTTAGGTAGGCACCGGCTTGATCTGACCAGAATGCAACGGCGGCCGAGAGTTAGGCCTGCCAAGGCCACTTCGCGCATTCGTTCCGAACCTGCGTACGACCAAGACCCAGGTCTGCAAGCTGATGGTCTTCGAGCTCGGCCAGCTGTCCACGTTGGCGGTAGAGTTGTATCCAACGCGATACTATCACAATAGGTCCTGTCGCATTGTTGATGATGTGACGAACATGCGTCGGCAACGACGACGGAGGCCTCCGGCCTTCAGTAAGTGGGTGATTGAACATTTCTCATCCTCTCGCTGCATCCATGTTGACGTGTCGCGCTGAAATGCTCCAATCTGCCCACGGGCGCAAAGCATGGTTTCTCGTGCTTGGCCGAATTTTTCTCATGACATGGTAGAAAATTGGCTCGCCGACTGCCATCACTCAACGCCCTCAAGGCCTTCGAGGCCGCGGCTCGCCACGGGAGTTTCACCAGGGCGGCGGACGAACTATCCGTGACGCAGGGCGCGGTGAGCCATCAGGTGAAGGCGCTCGAGCTCGAATTGGGCGTCAGGCTGTTCGATCGCGAACGTCAAAAGCTGAGCATCACGCGAGCCGGCCTCTCCTATCTAGAGGTGGTACGTGATGCCTTCGACCGTATAGCTCTCGGCACGCAACGCATTCAGCATCTATCCAGGGCCGGCGCGTTGACGGTCAGCACGTCGCCCGACTTTGCCTCCAAGTGGTTGGTAAATCGCCTTGGCAGGTTTGCAGAGACGCATCCGGACATCGACCTCAGGGTTTCCGCAACCATGCATCACGTCGACTTCGCAAGAGAGGACGTCGATCTTGCCGTGCGGCATGGCGATGGCAACTGGGCTGGGCATGATGTTGTCCGCCTGTGTTCCGAGCAGCTGTTCGCGGTTTGCAGTCCCAAACTTCATCAGCGGATGCGCGAGCCGTCCGATGTGTTGAAATTTCCGCTGCTGCATCTTGATGACCGGAAGGACTGGTCGGAATGGCTCGAGGCTGCTGGCGTGCGAGATGCCAAACTCTCCCACGGACCGGTCCTGAACCGTGCCAGCATGGTCATAGACGCCGCTGTCGACGGCCAGGGCATCGCACTCGCCCGCACCACGCTTGCGGCTTGGGATCTCATCAACGGGCGCCTCGTCAGACCGTTTGCTACGGCTCTGCGATTGTCCAAGACATACTGGATCGTCTGCCCCCGCGCGATGTCGATGGTCCCTAAAATCATCACATTTCGTGAATGGCTGTTGGCCGAGGCCGCTGACGACGTGTCTCGCCTCCAGACGCTCGATCCATAGTGGCACGTTAAACCGCGAACGCACGGCAGTCGCAACCGCTCGACTGCGACGGCGAGGGTCCGGTTATCAGTCTCAAGCAGTGATTCAGACGAAGGCAGATAAAGTTCGGCTGACGCGCACCCGCGGTCGCCGGAATGTCAGCGCTTAGGCATTCGCAAAGTAGAACTCTAGGACCGATTTGAGGGGCAGCGCTGACATTGATCGGGAACAGATAATCCGTAATGCCGCCCGCAGGTGCCGCCTTCGACTAGGTGCTTCCAATCCACGTGACAAGCGCACACCAGGACCACCGCCACTCTCTGAAATGAACTCTATTCCGGCTGCTTCGAACGTTGCTTTAAGCTGAACTATTGTGGACTGTTTCAACGTCTCGCCTCGTTCGAATCGCACAACGGTTTGAGTTGAGACTCCGGCCTCCTTAGCAAGCTCTAAAACCCCCCAGCCCAATGCAGCTCGTGCCCGTTTTGCCGCGGGGAGGAAATAGGACGCGCCTTTAGTGCCGCGATCATGCTGACCCCAAGGGAACTTTCGATCAGTTCGCCCCAGTTTGTCGAAGGGCGCTTAATGTGTCGCGGTCGAGATGTTTTGGTTGACGCTAAAAAAGTTGGTCGGGTCGTATTTGCTTTTCACTTCCGCAAGCCGTCTGTAGTTTTCGCCGAATGAGGCGCGGATAACTTGGTCCGCGGGCTCGCTCTGAAAGTTCAGAAGGTGCATCCCGCTCGAATGCGGCTCGAACGCATCATACATGGCGCGTACCCAGGCAATATGCCTTTCGCTTTCGGCCGGATCCACCCACTGCGCGGTCATTCCTATGTTGTATTCCGCGCCGCGCTGGGCGAAGGCGGATTCAGCGCGACTGATCCTGCCTGGCGCGCCGCCATAGAACTCTACGATGCAGGCCGAAAGAGGCGACTTCATGCGATTTCCATGCTCGACAAGCAGGTCTATGATCGTGTCGGTAAGTTGCGGAACGAAGCTCGCCTTCCAGAAATTGTGGGTGCCGTCCGGGAAAGCGCCGTCAAGCAGCTTCTGCATCGTCGGGAAGGGCATTAGCTGGATGGCATCGAGCATTGGGGGACCGAAAGCTCGCAGCGGCGCCAGCACACGTGCGCCTTCTACCACGTCACCGCACCAGCATGCGATTACGCCGATCGCCGGCATGCCGTCCGGTGTCGTCAGCATGGCCGCGTAGGCAGTCAGTTCCTCCGGTGCCGTGGCCATGAAGTCACGATAGAAGCGCAACACCTCACCGGACTTGTCGCGTGCGTGAACGATCAGGCCGCCGAGCACTGAAGATATTTGCTGCGCCCGGAAGGTGAAGCAGGTGACGATGCCGAAATTGCCGCCGCCGCCGCGCAAAGCCCAGAACAGGTCGGGGTGTTCTTCCATGCTGGCCGTCAGCAGGTTGCCCTCCGCTGTCACCAGCTCAAACGAAATCACATTGTCGCAGCTCAGTCCGTACTTGCGCACCAGCCAGCCTACGCCGCCGCCGAGCGTCAGACCGGCAACGCCGGTCTTAGAGACGACGCCGACCGGCACCGCCAACCCATGCAAATGCGTCTCTCGGTCGAGATCGCCAAGCGTCGCGCCGCCCTGAACTCGCACGGTCTGGGTCTTGGGCTCAACCATCACGCCACGCATGGCGGAGAGGTCGATCACGATGCCGTTGTCGCAGAGCGCGCGCCCGGCGACATTGTGACCGCCCCCACGCACCGCGACAAGAAGGTCGTTTTTAGAAGCGAATTTCACTGCGTGGATTACATCAGCGACACCGAGGCAGCGTGCGATCAGTCCAGGGTGTCGATCAATTGCCGCGTTCCAAATACGGCGTGCCTCGTCGTAATCGGCATCAGCGAGCCGGATAAGGCGGCCAGCCAACCCCGAAGCGAACTCATCGATGAGGTCGGCGCCAATCGGCATGCCATTGCGACTTTGAAGCTGCGTCTCTAACATATCCTCCTCCTCAACTTCTCACCGCGTAAGCTCAAGCCTCGCGGTGAGAAGTAGCATAACACCAGTTGGCGGGCCTGTGACGCCGAAAACACCTTCGATCCGATAAGTGGCGCTCGGTGCGGAATGGCCGCTTTTGCCAACTGGATTCTAGGAAGCTGCCAGTCGGCTCGCGGCCCCATGACAGTCACATCAAGCAACGGAGAGGCGCACGCCACCAGCCGAGCAGCTCGCACACCACGGTATACCTCGACTAACGTAACACCGCCGCCGGTTGCGGCGTAACATCTGGGTGGATATCGACTATCTGTGACAGGGTAGCGT